>JBAXVU010000002.1:0-31495 GCA_037128905.1 Pseudomonadota bacterium
CAACTTCAATACTTGCAGATAGTTTTCAATTAAATTTTGACTCTGACGGAAGAGTTGTGCTTCCAAAAAAACTTTTAGATCATTCAGGGATTAAAGAAACAGTAGTTTTTGTCGGACAGGGAAAAACATTTCAAATGTGGGAACCTTTAAAGTTCTCAAAATTTAGAGACGAAGCAAGAAAAAAAGCTAAGACATTAAGATCAGATTTAAAATGGTCTTAATGAATATTAATTAATAAAAAAAAGGAGAAACAAATGACAATAAAAATAAATGTACCTGAGTTAAGAGAGTTAAAACCTAGAATAGTTGTTCTTGGAGTTGGTGGAGCAGGCGGTAATGCAATTAACAATATGATCGATTATGGAATTCAAGGAGTTGAATTTGTAGCTGCGAATACTGATGCTCAAGCTTTAAAGCACAATAAAGCTGGATGCAAAATTCAACTTGGAACAAATTTAACGAGAGGACTTGGAGCTGGAGCAAAATCTGATATCGGACAAGCTGCTGCTGAAGAAACTTTAAACGAATTAATAAATCTTTTGCAAGGTGCAAACATGGTTTTCATTACTGCAGGTATGGGTGGCGGAACAGGAACAGGAGCAGCACCGGTAATTGCACGTGCAGCTAAAGATTTAAATTTATTAACTGTAGCGGTAGTAACTAAACCTTTTATTTTTGAAGGACCTGGAAGATTAAAGGTCGCTGAAAGAGGTTTAGAGGAATTAAAAAAATATGTTGATACTAGCATTATAATTCCTAACCAAAATTTATTTAAAGTTGCTAATGAGAAAACTACTTTCCCACAAGCATTTAAAATGGCTGATAACGTTTTGATGCAAGGTGTTAGAGGAGTAACAGATTTAATTGTTAATCCTGGTCTTATCAATTTAGATTTTGCTGATATCGAAACAGTAATGAAAGGTATGGGCAAAGCAATGATGGGAACTGGAGAAGCAGAAGGAGATAAGAGAGCGATAATGTCTGCTGAAGCAGCTTTATCTAATCCGCTTATTGACGATTACTCATTAAAAGGAGCAAAAGGTCTTCTTATTAATATCTCGGGTGGTAACGACATCACTTTATTTGAAGTAGATGAAGCGGCTAATAAAATTAGAGCAGAAGTTGATCCTTCAGCTGAAATTTTAGTTGGCTCTACTTTTGAAGAGTCTTTAGGTGGAAAAATGAGAGTATCTATTGTTGCAACTGGTTTAGGTGGTGAAGCCGCTACTAATAATAAGCCAGTAGTGAGCATGATGAGACATATTAATAATAGAAACAATGGGTACAGCACTATTTATAATAGACCGCAGTCATCTTTTGTACCAAATCATGTGACTCAAAGCGCTCCACAAGCAATGACGAATGGTGCAACAGCTCTTGATATGTTCCAAGAAACTGCACACGTTCCTCAAATAAATAATCAAGTATTAAATCATCTTAACGTTCAAGAAGAAGCTTTAAGCTCTAATATAACTCAAGAGCAAAAAATTTCTTCACAGGATTTGAGTGCGTTAAATGCAAAAGAAAATACTCAGATAGTTGAGGAAGTTACATCTTTTCCAAAACTATTTTCTGAAGATGAAAATTTAAAAGACATTTCTAATAATAAAGAAACTTCTTCTCAGTTCTTTAGAGATTTAGGACATGATCTTACAGACGATGAAAAAGCAGATTTAGAAATACCTGCTTTTTTAAGACGTCAAACTAATTAGAGTTTAATTAAAGATTAAACGTTTTCCCATGTCACTGGAATTTAAACACATTCCAGTGATGTCGGAAGATGTTGATAGAGTATTAACACCGTACAAGTCTGGTGTTTATATTGATTGTACATTCGGGGGTGGTGGAATTACTAGAAAGATCTTATCCAAAAAGAATACAAAAGTAATTTCTATTGATCGCGATAATTTTGTTGAATCTTTTTCTAAAGAAATAAAAAAAGAGCACAAAGATAGATTCGAATTTGTGATTGATAAGTTTAGTAATTTAGAAAAAATCTTAAAAGAAAGAAATTTAGAAAAAATACCCGTTGCAATTATTTTTGATCTAGGACTTTCTTCATTTCAAATAGATAATCCAGAAAGAGGTTTTTCCTATCGTCATGATGGATTATTAAAAATGACGATGGGTAGAAATAATATTAGTGCTCATGATATTGTAAATAAACTTGATCAAAAAGATTTAAGAAATATTTTTAGTTTATTTGGTGAAGACAAAGATTCAGGATTGATTGCAAAACTAATTGTTCAAAAAAGAGAAGATAAAGAAATTGATACTACATTAGAACTAGCAGAGATTATTCTAAGAGCGAAAAGATATAAAAGTAGCAAATACAGCAATGTAGATTCTTGTGCAAAAATTTTTCAAGCAATTAGAATGATTGTAAATCAAGAATTATCAGAGCTTTATCTAGCTTTAATTTCAGCGATAAAAAATTTATCTATAGAGGGTAAAATAATAGTTATCACTTTTCATTCTTTAGAAGACAAATTGGTTAAGAAAGTTTTTGATTTTTTCTCAAACAAAATAAAAGGAACCTCTCGTTATTTGCCTGAAAATAATAAAAATGAAGATTTTAATGTATTAAAGATTAATGATAGAAAGCCAATTACTGCCTCTTCTGAGGAAATAAAAAATAATAATAGAGCAAGGTCTGCAAAATTGAGATTTGCAGTTAAAACTCAAGACCGTTCTTTCGAATTTAAAAGATCAAATTTAAATCTTGAAAAATATTTTCAGTTAGAGGAGGCAATCCATGCGTAAAAATATATCAATTATTGTATTTATTGTTGTTTTTGGAACAATATGTGTCTCTTATATTAAAAATAAAACCCGAGACCTTGAAAAAGAAATATTAAAATTAAAACAAGACCAATTAGAGCTAGCTGAGAAGTTAAAAAACGAGAAGTTAGAGAACAATTACCTGTCGGCTCCAGAAAGAGTTAAAAAACTAGCTAAATTGCACCTTTCCCAAGATTACATAGAAATGGATAAAACTAATTTTAAATATTTAAATGAAAAATAAACTAAAAAATAACAGTTCGCAAAAAAGTTTTTATTTTCAAAATTTTATTAACGAAGATAGCAAAAACGACACTAGCAGAGGTCACTCTTTGTTCAATTCTAGGGCAAATTTTGTATTTAAGGCTTTCTTTTTTGTATTTTTAGTAATCTTGTTAAAGCTACTGTATTTAGGCATTAACAAAAGTAGTGAAATTAGTTTTGACGATCTTATCACAGATAAAGATTACAATCAGAGAAGAGATATTATTGATAGATCAAGTTTATTAATTGCAAAAAATATTGATGTTTATGATCTTGTTTTAAAAGCAGATAAAACAAATAATTTACCCCAACTTCTGGTTAAATTAAAATCACAATTTCCAGGATTAAATATAAAAGAGATTGAAAAAGAAAGTATTGAGAAAAAAAGATTAGTTCTTAAAAAGAAGCTTGATTTTGTTGAGTATAAAAAAGCTATCATGATGGGAGAGCCGGCAGTTGAATTAAGTAAGAGGCAGGTGAGAATCTATCCTCAAAGAAATCTATTTAGTCATATCTTGGGTCAGACAGATGATGATAATAAAGGAATCTCAGGAATTGAAAATCAATTTAATAAACAAATTATTAATGCAAAATTTTCTGATAATTCATTTCAAATTACACTTGATACATTAATACAATCACAAATTAGAGATTCTTTAGAGACCGCTATCAGTGACTATTCAGCAAAAGGTGCGGCATCACTTCTTATGAATGTTAATTCTGGAGAAATATTATCCTTAGTTTCTTTGCCAGATTTTGACATCAATCGACGCACATTAATTAATGACGATAAGTATCTTAATAAAGTTACTCTTGGTGTGTATGAATTAGGATCTGTTTTTAAAAGTTTGACCATAGCAAGTGCTCTAGAGTTAAAGCTTATTGATGAAAATACTTTATTTAAAAATTTAGAAAAAGAAGTAAATAATTGTGGAGCTGCACATCCTATTCATGAACATGAAAAAAGTTTAAAAAGAGATTTAACCACTACAGAAATATTGGCAAAATCATCTAATATCGGAACAATTAAAATAGTAGAAAAAATTGGTATTGAAAATCATAAGAATTTTTTAACTAAAATGGGAATATTCGAAAAATCATCAATTGAAATACCAGAAAAAGGAAAATCTCTACCGATGAAATGGGATAACTGCACTCTAGCGACAGCTTCCTATGGTCATGGAATTAGTACTACGCCTATTCAGTTAGCTTCTGCATATGCAACTTTAGTTAATGGTGGATATAAAGTTTATCCAACTCTTGTGAAGCAAGATCAAACGATAAAAAGAGAAAGAATTCTTAGCGAAGAAACAAGTAAGAAGATGGTTAAGATGTTAAGAAAAGTAGTAGATAAAGAAGATCCTATTCAAGGGACGGCTAGAAGAGCAGACATCAGTGGTTACTCAGTAATAGGAAAAACAGGAACGGCCATTAAGTTATCTAAGGTATCTAAGGGGTATTCAGGAGATGTAATAACTGTTTTTGTATCAGCTTTTCCAGAGGAAAAACCAGAGTATTTGCTATTAGTTATGATTGATGAGCCCAAAGCCAGACCTAGCATGGGTCTTTTTAAATCTGATTCTGGATGGAATGCTGTTCCTACAGCAGGAAAAATTATAAAAAGAGTTGGGCCTATATTGGCTACAAAAAATTATAATATAGCACTTAATGTTAAGTAAAAATCTTAAAATACTACAGTATAAAAAAAGAGATTTTTGTTTAAATTCAAAGGAAGTCAAAAAAAATAATATTTTTTTTGCAGTCGAAGGCTCTAAGCAATCAGGAAATTTATACTCATTAGAAGCTTTAAAAAAGGGGGCTTCCAAGATCGTTACTAGCAAGAATATAAAAAATAAAAATTATTTAGTTGTTAAAAATGTTAAAAATTTTTTAATAGAAGCGTGCGCTGCTAAATATAAAGAAAAACCAAATAATATTATTGCCGTTACAGGCACAAATGGAAAATCATCAGTTGCGAATTTTTATTTTCAAATTTTAAATAATCTTAAAATATCATCAGCAGCTATTGGTACACTTGGAATTTTTTATAGAGATAAAATTAAAAAGACAAATCTTACTACACCAGACATTATTACAATTCATAAAGAATTAAATTTTTTAAAAAAAAATAAAATTGAAAATGTATGTTTAGAAGCTTCTAGTCATGGCCTTCATCAAAACAGGTTAGATAATATTAATTTTAAAGCAGGCATTTTCACAAATTTTACTCAAGATCATTTAGATTATCATAAGAATTTGAAAAATTATTTGAAAGCTAAACTTTATCTTTTTAACTCTTTATTAAAAAAGAATTCTTTTGCAATTATTGACACTGACATTCCGGAATACTCTTTATTAAAAAAAATATGCAATAAAAGAAAAATAAAAATTTTATCATTTGGCTCTAAAGGAAATACAATTAAATTAATTTCTCATTCTTTTTCTGGAAGACAGCAGTTAATTAAGATTAATTTTTTAAACAAAATATATAATATTAAAATTAATCTTATAGGAGACTTTCAAATCAAGAATTTATTTGCAGCAATGATCGCATCTTATTTATCTGTCAAAAATTCGGATAAAATTGTTAATATTTTAACAAAAATTAATTCTGCAAATGGTAGAATGCAATATGTAGGCAGCAAAAAAAAATCGGCAGTTGTTGTTGATTATGCTCATACGCCAGATGCTTTAAAAAAAAGCATCAACACATTATCCAAACAATTTAATAAGAAAGTAGATGTTGTATTTGGATGTGGCGGTAATCGTGATAAAGGCAAAAGATATAAAATGGGAAAAATAGCCCATCAATTTGCTTCTAAAATATATTTAACAAATGATAATCCTAGATACGAAAATCCAATTTCTATTGTGAAGCAAATTAAAAAGGGGTGTTCTAGAGCTAATGTTATATTAGATAGAAAAACAGCCATAAAAAGGGCCATAAAAAATCTAAAAAATGATAGTATTTTATTAATTGCAGGCAAAGGTCATGAAAATTATCAAATTATAAACAATCAAAAAAAATATTTTTCTGACCAAAAGGTATCTAAAATATTTTTAAAATAAAATGGCAGATAAACTTTATTCGGGAGATGAGCTAAATGCAGTTTTTAATTCGCATATAGATAGTAAGTTATTTTTTAATAAAGTTTCAATAGACAGTAGAGAAGTTTCAAGTAGAGGAATTTTTTTTGCAATTAAAGGAGATAATGACGACGGTCATAGATATGTTAAAAAAGTTTTAACCAATAAAAGCAACCTAGCTATCATCAGCAAAGGCGCTATAAACAATAGATCAATAAAAACCAAGAACACTTTAGAAAGTTTAAGAGATTTAGCATCTTACGCAAGGCAAAGAACGGATGCTAAAATTATTGCTATAACAGGAAGCTGCGGAAAAACTTCATTAAAAAATTTATTAAATAGCTCATTAAGCAAATTTGGAAAAACTCATTGTTCTCCAAAATCTTACAACAATCATTTTGGCGTTCCTTATTCATTAGCAAATTTAGGGATTGATAAGAAATATGGAATTTTTGAAATTGGAATGAGCGCCAAGGGTGAGATTGATAATCTTGTTAATTTAGTAAAGCCACACATTGCTATTATTACCAATATTGGTCCTGCGCATTTAGAAAATTTTAATAATATTCTTGGAATTTGTAATGCAAAAGCTGAAATTATGAATGGTATTTATCAAAATGGAGTTATTATTTTAAATAAAGATGATAAATTTTTTAAATCATTAAAAAAGATCGCTGATAAAAAAAAGATTCAAATATTAACATTTGGTTTTGCAAAATCAGATGTTCAAATTAAAAAAAGTTCTAAAAGAGTTAACTTTAAAATAAAAAATAAAATATTTAATTTTAGAATAAAAAATTTTAATAAGTCATACTTGTATAATATTGCAGCAACATTATGTGTTCATCATTATTTAAGTAATAATATAAGTTCTTTAAAGAATGAATTTAGTAATTTTCAGATTCCAGAAGGCAGAGGAAATGAAAAAAATATTAGAATTAAAAATAAGAAAATTATTTTAATTAATGATAGTTATAATTCTAACCCAGTTTCTCTTAATGAGGCGATATATAATTTTTCATTAAGAATAAAAAACAATAATCAAAGAAAAATTTTGATTATGGGTGATATGCTGGAGCTTGGAAAAAAATCAAAATATTATCATGAGCAAGTAGGCAAAATTTTAAATAAAACTAACATAGATAAGGTGCATTGCATTGGTTCAATGATGAGATACGCTTATCGAAAGCTAAATGGTGCTAAAAGAGGTTTATTAATTAAAAATATTAGTTCTTTTAAAGAAAACATTTTTAATCTTTTAGAGAATAATGATATTTTATTAGTCAAATCATCAAATCGAATTGGTTTGTTTAATTTTTTTAAGAAATTTAAATAATGCTTTATCTTTTTTTTAAGTCCTTTACTTCCGACGTCAGTATTTTTAACGTTTTTAAATACATTACTTTTAGAACTGGAATTTCAGTTATTACTTCATTGGTATTTATTCTTTTGGTTGGAGAAAATCTAATCTCTAAACTAAAGAAATTCCAAAAACATGGCCAGCCTATACGAGACGATGGTCCTTTATCTCATATTATAAAAAAGTCAGGAACTCCTACTATGGGTGGTCTCATAATTATTTTAAGTATTTTATTTTCAACATTACTATGGGCTGACCTTACAAATAAATATGTTTTGATATTAATTTTTTGTTTATTAAGTTTTGGAGCTATAGGCTTTATTGATGATTATCTAAAAGTGGTTAAGAATAATTCAAAAGGAATTAGCGCTAAATTAAAACTATTTTTACAAATTTTGAGCGGCGTAATTGTTATATATTTAATAATTTTAAGCACTGAATCAGAACTTAATTATAAAATTTATTTTCCATTACTAAAAAAATTAGTTTTAGATATTGGAATTTTTTACTTTATATTTGGACTTGCAGTTATCGTTGGCTCTTCCAATGCTGTTAATTTAACAGATGGACTAGATGGACTTGCAATTGTTCCGGTTATTCTCGTTGCTGTGACATTTACTTTAATAGCATATCTTTCTGGTAATATAGTTTTTGCAAAATATCTTCAGTTAACACATATAAAAAATGCTGGTGAGATCTGTATATTTTTAGGCGCAATGACAGGAGCAGGCTTAGGATTTTTATGGTTTAATTCTCCTCCGGCTAAAGTTTTTATGGGAGACACTGGATCACTTTCTTTGGGAGCTGCACTTGGCGCTATTGGAATTATTACTAAGCATGAAATAGTTTTGGCAGTTGTAAGTGGACTGTTCGTATTAGAGTCTCTGTCTGTTATTATACAGGTTGCATCTTTTAAATTAACAGGGAAAAGAGTTTTTCAAATGGCACCTTTGCACCATCATTTCGAGAAGAAGGGTTGGAGCGAGTCTACAGTGGTAATTCGTTTTTGGATTATAGCGATAGTATTCGCTTTAATAGGTTTGGCATCTCTTAAATTAAGATAATGCTATCATTAGAACAGTGCAGCCAAAAAAAATTTTTAGTTTTTGGCCTTGGAATTAGTGGAAACGCAACTTTATCTCAGTTAAAAAAAAATAAAGCCATCATTGAATGCTGGGACGATAGTCAGCAATTAAGAAAAAAAGTTCAATCAAAACATAAGATAAATAAATACTGGTTTAAAAATGATTATGATTTTATAGTTATATCTCCTGGGGTTAATATTTATTCACATCCAAAAAAGTCATTTTTTTTAAAAAATAAAAGCAAAATCATTACTGATTTAGACTTATTTTTAAGTTCTATTAAAGATCAAAAAGTTATCATGGTTACTGGAACTAACGGCAAATCCACTATGTGTAAATTAATTTATGATTTGCTGAAAAATTCAAAGAAGAAAGCTTATATCGGTGGAAATTATGGAACTGCAGTTTTAGATTTGCCTTATAAAGATAAATCAGCAATTTTTGTGCTTGAATTATCTTCTTATCAGCTTGATTACTCTTCTCGTTTGCATAGCACTGTTTCAGTTTTGCTAAATGTTAGTCAGGATCATATCGAAAGGCATGGGGATTTTAGTAATTATATTTTAGCCAAGCTTAAAATTTTTAGAGGGCTTTCAAAAAAAGGATTAGGGTTCTTAGATTTAAGTGCCGACATTAAATCTAAAATATCTAAATCTTTCAAATCTCAAAAATATAATAAAAAGAATATTCAGTTGATTAGAAATAATATTAATTTTAAGTTAAAAAAAAATTCAATTAGTCCCAATTTAGCAGGAGCTCATTTTAGAAATTGTTTATATATTGCTTTGAAAATATCAAAGTTATTTAAGATTTCTAATAAAATTTATTTAAAAACAATTAAAAATTTTAAAGGACTTTCACATAGACAAGAAATTGTAAAAATAAAAAACAACCTAACTTTTATTAACGATTCTAAAGCAACTAATTTTTCATCAACTGCAGTTGCGTTAAATAATTATAAAAATATTCATTGGATCCTTGGTGGGTTGCCAAAAGCAAAAGATAAAATAAATATTTCGAAATTTAAAAAATCTATTTTAAAAACATATATTATTGGAAAGAGCGCAAAAGTATTTTTAAAACAAATTAAAGATACTCTAAAATTTAGTGTTAATTTTTCTATGAAAAATGCATTGCTCTCGGCTTTAAATGAGGCAAAAAAATATCCTAATCTTAAACAGGTTATATTATTAAGTCCTTCAGCAGCTTCTTTTGATCAATATAAAAATTTTGAGCATAGAGGATTTGATTTTAAAAATTTGGTTAAGAAATATTCATGATTAATTTTGGCAGAACTAATACAGATAGATTTGCCTTATGGTGGAGAAATATTGATAAATTACTTTTAATTCTAATTCTTTCCTTAATATTTCTAGGAATATTTTTTGCATATGCTTCTACCTCTAATATTGCTTCAGAAAAGATTTATAAGACAGATTATTTTCTAATTGTTAAACAAATTCTTTTTGCATCTATAAGTTTTTTGATTCTAGCTTCATTATCTTTACTAGACCCAAAGCAAATAGAAAAATATTGTATTTTAGGTTTTATTATTGCCTCTTTTTTATTGTTATCTGTTTTAATTTTTGGCGTTGAGGTCAAAGGATCCAAAAGGTGGATTAATTTAATTTTTTTTAGGTTTCAGCCTGTTGAGATTTATAAACCTTTTTTTGTTTTATTATGCTCCTTAATTATCTCTAATACGCAAATAGGAGATCTTAAATTAAGAATTTTTTACAGCTTTTGTGTGTTATTTTTTTCTTTATTATTATTATTAAACCAACCTGATGTTGGTCAAAGTTTATTAATTTCATCTGTTTGGTTAATTTTAATATTTGTTTCTGGAATTAGCATTGTTGTTCTTGTCTCATTAGGATCCGTTATTTTTATCGGTATAGCCTCAGCAATTCTCTTATTTAGCGAAAGATTTTCTTATATTTTTAAAAGATTAAAAACTTTTATAGACCCTAGCAAGGGAGATAATCTTCAAACACAAAAAGCTTTAGACGCAATAAAACAAGGAGGATTTACAGGCAGAGGAATAGGTGAGGGTATATTAAAAGAAAAAGTTCCTGAAGCTCATACAGATTTTGTATTAGCTGTTATCGGAGAAGAATTTGGAATTTTAATGATATTAGCAATATTTTCAATTATTACCTTTATTTTTTTAAGAATTTTTTCTCAACTTGGTAATGAAAATAATCCATTCAGAAAATTAGTATTAATAGGTTTGTCTTGTTTAATTTACTTGCAATCAATTGTTAATTTAGGAGTTACTTTAAATATTCTTCCAAATAAAGGTATGACATTTCCTTTTATAAGTTACGGAGGATCATCAATGATTGGCTGCGGAATAATATTTGGAATATTACTTTGTTTTACTAAAAGAAAACTAACTTAATGAAAAAAATTTTAATTTGCACAGGGGGAACCGGAGGACACATATTTCCCGCCATATCTCTTGCTGAATACTTAGAGCAGCAAAATTTTCATATAGATGTTATTACGGATTATAGGGCTAAAAAATTTATAAATAATATTAATTTAAAAAAAATTCATTTTATTAACGTAAAGACTCCTACAGGAAAAAATGGATTACAATTAATTTATTCCATATTTTTAATATTTTTTTCATTTGTATATTCTATTTTTTTTATTTTATTTAATAGACCTAATCTAATAATTGGTTCAGGCGGTTACGCTTCGTTCCCAGTTCTACTTGCGGCAAGATTACTTAATAAAAAATTTGTTATTTATGAAACAAATTCTGTAGTAGGTAGAGTTAATAAATTTTTTTTAAAGAGTGCTACAAAAGTATTTACCGGATACCCGTTAAAAGATTTAAATATTGATAATAAAAAAATTGCTTTTGTCGGGCAATTAATTAGACAACAAATCTATGCCGCAAAAAATAGAGAAAAATACAAACAAAATAATGATTTTGATTTTACAATATTAGTAGTTGGAGGAAGCCAGGGGGCTGAAATTTTTAGCAGAGTATTACCTCAATCATTAAATAAATTATTAAGCATAAATTCAAAATTAAGAATTTTTCATCAATCCGGTAATAAACAACAAGAGGCAATGTTGGACTCTACTTATAAAAATAATTCTAATGTTAGTATTTTTAATTTTGAACCTAATATCGAAAATTATATGATTCAGTCAGATTTAGTTATTACTAGAGCAGGTTCTTCAACATTATCAGAGCTTACTTATTTACAGATACCATTTATAGCGGTTCCATTAAAAGATTCTTTGGACAATCATCAGTTTCATAATGCAAACTACTTTTTTAAGATGAAAGCTTGCTGGTTAATTGAGCAGCAAGATCTAAATAGTGAAAAATTATTTGATTTAATTAAAGAATTAATCCTCAACAAAGAAAAGTTACTTGAAAAAAAGACCAAATTAAAAGAATTAAGCAAAACAAACGTTAATGAAATCTTCGAAAAAGAAATAAGTAATATTTTATTATGACCTTTAAAATTACAGCAAATGACCAAGTCCATTTTATTGGAATAGGTGGAATTGGCATGAGTGGCATTGCTGAAATTATGCATAATATTGGATTTAAGGTTCAGGGTAGTGATCCATCAAAGAATAATAAAAATATAAAAAGATTACAAAAATTCGGATTAAAAATTTTTTTTAATCATGCAAAAAAAAATATAGGAAATTCTAAGTTAGTCGTTTTTTCATCTGCTATTAGTAAAGATAACCCTGAATTAAAAGAAGCAAGAAGAAAAAAAATACCAGTCATTCAAAGAGTGGAGATGTTGTCTGAGATTGTTAAATTAAAAAAAAATATAGTTATTAGTGGAGCTCATGGAAAAACTACTATCACTTCTTTAATATCAACACTTTTATCTAAAGCAAAATTGGATCCAATGGTCATCAATGGAGGGATTTTAAATTCTATTAATTCTAACGCACTATTTGGTAAGGGGGATTGGGCAGTTGTTGAAGCAGATGAGTCAGATGGGAGTTTTTTAAAAATACCTATTACTTACTCAGTAGTAAGCAATATTGATAAAGAACATTTAGATTATTATAAAAATTTTAATAATTTATATAAAAGTTTCGAGACTTTTATAAATAAGACTCCTTTAATTGGTAAATCGTTTGTTTGTACTGATGATAAATTTTTAAAAAAAATTTTAAGTCAAAAAAATAAATCTAATATTATTACCTATGGTTTTAATGAAGATGCGGATCTACATCCTTATCATGTCAAAAATTTAGATAGAATGATGCGCTTTGACATATCTATAAAACTTAATAACAAAATTGAAAATATTAAGAACATAGAATTAAATTTATTAGGAAGACATAACGTTCTCAATGCCACAGCCGCAATTGGAGTTGCGAAAAGTCTAGGTATTAAAAATAATATTATTAAAAAAACTTTAAAAAACTTTCTTGGAGTACAGAGAAGATTAACTAAAATAATTAATTTTCGTGGAAGTGAAATTTATGATGACTACGCTCATCATCCGACAGAAATTAACGCTGTATTAAATGCCATTAAATCAGGTTTTAAAGAAAAAAAAATCGTAACAGTATTTCAGCCGCACAGATATTCTAGAGTTGCTTCGTTAAAGAAAGAATTTAGTAACGCATTTAAAAATAGTGATTTAGTTGTTCTATGCCCAATTTATGCGGCAAGTGAAAAACCGATAAAAAATATTAATCATTATGAATTAGCAAAACTTATAAAAAAGAATTCTAAAAAAGAAGTTATATGCATAGAAAACAAAGATGATTTAGAGAGATTTATAAAACGCAATACATATGGAAACGAAGTAATAGTTTGTATGGGGGCAGGTAGTATTAGTAGCTGGATTAGAGAAATTGCTGTTAATTTAAAAAATGAATATTAATTTTTACTCACAATTAAAAAAAAATTTACAAGGTGAGTTAAGAGAGGATTTTGATTTATCTAAATCTAATTGGCTTGGAATTGGAGGAAAGGCAAAATTTTTTTTTAAACCTAAAGATCTAAAAGATTTACAAATTTTTTTAAGAAATAATAATCAACTATTTCCTATTATAGTAATTGGCTCTGGTTCTAATTTATTAATTAGAGACAAAGGATTTAATGGAATTGTTATTAAATTCGGAAAAGATTTTGATTATATCAAAGTCAATAATGAAATTATAAATTGCGGACCCTCAACGCAAAAATCTCTATTAGCAGAACATGCTGCAAATAGCAGTTTAACAGGATTTGAATTTTTATATTGTATTCCAGGAACAGTGGCGGGTGGAGTTGTTATGAATTCAGGTTGTTATGGATTTGACATGTCAAAAATAGTGCTCAGTATTTCAATTATTGACATGAGTGGAGAGATTAAAATTATTAATAATGAAGACATTAATTTTTCTTATCGCAGCAGCTCTGTTACTAAAAATCATATTATCACTAATATTGAGATGAAAGGATCTCATCTGGAAAAAGGAAAAATATTAGAAACAATGAAAACTTTAAAAAATAAAAAAGATACAGAACAGCCTCAGAAGATAAAAACAGGGGGCAGTACATTTAAAAATCCTAAAAATTCAAACAAAAAAGCATGGCAATTAATAAAAGAGTCAGGATGTGCTGACTTACAGGTAGGGGAGATTAAATTATCTAATTTACATTGTAATTTTCTAGAGAATTTGGGTAAAGCAAGTTCTACTGATGTGGAAAATTTAATAAATAATATTAAAGAAGAAGTTTTGAAAAAAACAAATATAAACTTAGAGCTTGAACTGGAAGTGGTAGGAGATAAGTGAAAAAAGAAAAAATAACAGTATTAATGGGAGGAATGTCTGCTGAAAGAGATGTCAGTTTAGATAGTGGTAAAGCTTGTGCAAAAGCTCTAACCGAACTTGGTTTCGATGTAACAAGTTTAGATGCAAAAGATAATTTTATTGAAACATTGATTAAAAATAAACCTGATAAAGTTTTCAATGCTCTTCATGGAAGATTTGGGGAAGATGGTTCGATTCAAGGTTTATTAGAACATTTAAAGATACCCTATACGCATTCTGGAATTTTATCTTCAGCCATTGCCATGGATAAATTGACATCAAAAAAAATATTTAAAGATGCAAAAATTAATTCACCAGAATATTTAGTAATTAAAAATTTAGAAGACTTTAAAAATTCAAATATTGACTATCCCTGTGTTATTAAGCCCAATAATGAAGGATCAAGCGTGGGGGTTTATATTTTTAATGAACTGAAAAAATCTAATGAAGACACAGTAGCTTCTTTACTAAAAAAATATAATTTTTTAATCTTAGAAAAATATATTCCAGGAAGAGAAATTCAAGTTGCAGTGATGGGTTCAAAGGCTTTAGGTGCAATAGAAATTATTCCAACACGATCTTTTTATGATTATGAAGCAAAATATTCATCTAGTGCCAAAACAAAACATGTGATCCCAGTTTTAATGAATGAAGTAGATTATAAAATGATACTAGATACAGCATTACAAGCCCACAATACTTTAGGATGCAGAGGAGTTACTAGATCTGATTTTAGATATAACGAATCCGATAAAGTTAATAAAATTTACATTCTTGAAGTTAACACTCAGCCAGGCATGACAAGTTTATCTTTAGTTCCAGAGATTGCCAATTACTATGGCATATCTTTTAATGAATTAGTTAAATGGATAATTAATGATGCTTCTATTAATAGATGACCAAAAAAAAGAGATATATCTTTCTCGCTTTGTTAGTTTTTCTTACAACATTTAATCCAGAGCTACCTTTATTAAAGCTTGGTTTTTTTATTATTAAAACAGTTAATGTTTCTGGTTCAAAAAATACAGATTCAGAAAAAATAAAAAAACAATTTAACTTTTTGGTTAATTCAAGCATTTTGAGTGTAGATCATAAAAAAATGGACGAAGTAGTATCTCAAAATGAATGGATCCATTTTATAAATATTAAGAAGAAATTTCCTTCAACTGTTAATGTTAATATCGTAGAGCATGAACCACTGGTGGTTTGGAAAAAAGGAAATAATAACTTAATTATTACTAAACAATTTACCTTAATAGAAAAATTTAATTTAGTTAGTTATTCCAATCAAATACAAGCAAAAGGTAATTTAAACATTCAAGATCTAAAAAGTCTTTATAATGCATTAAATAATAATAATTTTGATCTATCTAATATAGCTAGTTTTGATTTTATAAATTCTGAAAGATGGGATTTATTTTTAAAAGGTAATAAAAAAATTATGCTAGGCAGATATGATTATAATGAGCAAATTGCTAACTTAAATAAGATATTAATTCAGCTAAAAGATGAAAAAGTTACTTATATTGATTTGAGACTTAAGAATAAAATATTTGTAAAATAAATAATGATTCAAAAGGATGAATTAGTAGCATCTATAGATATAGGTTCTTCAAAAATTAAGTGTCTCATAGCAAAACTTCATAACAATAAAATTGAAATTATTGGAAAATCAAGTGTTGCATCAAAAGGAATTTCAAAAGGTTTAGTTGCAAATTTTCAAGAAGCAAATTCAGCTGTGCGCGAGTGTTTAGAAATTGCAGAAAAACAGGCAGGAGTTTCTTTGAATAAAATTATTGTAAATGCAGAATTTGAAAATATTATTAGCAGTATCTTAACTGAATATAAAAGCGTTCATGGTGAACCCATAGAACATGAAAAAGATATTCAAGGCTTAATACATGTTGCGGTAGATGAGATTTCAAAAAATAATAAAGATAAAGGAATTTTACATATATTTTCTTCAAATTATAAAATTGATAAAAAAATTAATGTAGAAAATCCAATTGGTTTTAAAGCTAATACTTTTTCAACAGATATTCATGCAGTTTTAGCCGATCATTCCTCGATTGATAATTTAAAAAATATTATTAATTCTTGCGAGCTTTCAGTAGAGAATTATGTTTTTGGTGCATATGCTTTAGGTTTGTCTTTTTTAACAGCACAAGACTTGAGCGAAGGCATAATTTGTATTGATTTTGGAAAAGATAAAACAAGCTTTTCAATATTTGAAAACAATACTCTCTGCTATGTTGGTGTAGTTCCTTTTGGCTCAAATCATATCTCTAAAGACTTAGCCAAAGTCTTAGACATTAAATTAGAAATTGCCGATAGGATTAAAATTGAAAGTGGAGATTGTTTGTTAAATGAAAATATTAAAGATAAACTTGAGTATCTGCCTGTGCATTTGTTCCCTGATGATGATTTTAGAAAGATTTCTAAAACAATGGTTAATACTATTATCAACTCTAGAGTAGAAGAAATTTTGCAGTTAGTTTATAGAAAAATTAAATCTTATAATTTAATCGATATAAAGAGTAAAAAAATTTACCTTTCTGGTAGAGGATCGAATCTAGTAGGTTTATTATCTTTAGTAAGAAGATACTTTTCTAAGAGAGCAGAACTCATCTTGCAAAAAAAACATGAAGATCAAAATTTAATTAATAATTTATCTCAAGATTTTTTAATTTGTTATGGAATAATTAAAAATTATTTCTATGGATTCTCATCTGAGGCCTTACCAATTAAATTTAAAAATACTGGCTTTTTTTCAACACTTTTATCTATTTTTCAAAAGTAGAAATTGTAACAAAAGGTGATTAGCTATTGTTATAAATTTTACTAAATATGTATTTTATCTAAAATATGTATCAAAAAACTTTAAAGTCTAAAATTAATTTTAAAGGTATTGGTCTTCACAGCGGTTTAGTCTGTAGTCTTTCAGTCAAGCCAGCAGAGCCTAACTCAGGAGTAAGTTTTATTAGAGTCGATTACAAAGGCAAAGAAAGAGTAATCCCTGCTCATATTAGTAATTCTTTACCAGCAAAACTTTGCACAACTATTTCAAATAAACAAGTTTCAATATCAACTATTGAGCATCTTATGTCCGCTTTATCTGGAATGGGTATTGATAATGCCACAATTGAAATTGATTCTCAAGAATTGCCTATCTTAGACGGAAGCTCAAAAGAATTTGCAATCGCTATACAGAATACAGGAGTTGTGGTTCAAGCTGTTGAAAAAAAATATATTAAAATTTTAAAAAAAATTATTGTTAAAGATAAAGATAAATTTATTTCAATCGAACCAACTAATAAGAAAAAATTAGAAATTGATTATGAAATTGATTTTCATGATCGTGTTATTAAAAAACAAAGCAAAAAAATAGATTTAGAAAAAGATGGATTTATGCAAGTTTACGATTCTAGAACATTCTGTTTGCAGAAAGATCTTGAGAATATATTTAAAATGGGACTTGCCAAAGGAGGATCTTTAGAAAATGCAATTGTTGTTTCCGAAGATAAAGTTTTAAATCAAGAAGGTCTTAGATACAAAGATGAGTTTGTAAGACATAAAATCTTAGATTGTATAGGAGATCTGTATTTGGCCGGTTACTCAATTATTGGTAAAGTAAATTGTTATCAAGGAGGTCATGATATGACACGTAAATTATTAGAGGCTTTAATAAAAAATAAAAGCGCATGGAGCTTAACTACACAAAAATTAAAAAATTTTTCAACAGTTAGTTCTTATTTACCCAATCAACTTGTAGTGAATTTATAATTTTAGTGGTAAAACTTAGTTAAAAGAAATAATAAAAACTTTTAACTTTAATGTTTAGAATCAAAAAAACATCCGCTATTTTATTAATTTTATTATTTATTTTTAGTTGCTCGTCATCAGATAAACCACTAGTTACTCCACCCAAAGAAAAAGTAGCTCTGTCAAAACTATATGGTTATGCAATGGACGATTTCCATGATGGTAATGCTGAAGGAGCTGTTGAAAAATTTAAGTTAGTTGAAAAAGATTATTCCTATACTGAATGGGCCCCTAAAGCCGTTTTAATGTTAGCTTATATTTATTATGAAACTGCACGTTGTTCCGATTCACTATCTACTATTGAGCGTTATATTAAATATTATCCTAATAGTCCCGAGAGAGTTTACGCAGAGTATTTAAAAGCAATGTGTTATTTTGAAGAAGTTAGTGACTTTTCTAAGGATCAAGAAAAAACATTAAAAGCGCTAGATCAATTTAAGTTAATACTAAAAACATACCCTGGCACTGAATATGCCGCTGATGCTAAATTTAAGTTAGATTTATTAAATGACTTATTAGCTGGAAAAGAAATGTATGTTGCAAGATATTATATGAACAAACAAAAGTGGGCCGCAGCTATAAGTAGATTAACTACCATTATAGAAAAATATCAAACAACAATTTACATCGAAGAAGCTCTTTATAGACTTGTAGAAATTTATCATAAACTAGGATTGGAAGAAGATGCTAATAAAGCAGCTGCAATTCTTGGTTATAATTTTAATACCAGCGAATGGTATAAAAAAAGTTATTTATTGATTTCAACAAATCAAACAGTTTTACCTAAAAAAGACAGATCTCTTTTAGATAGCTTTAAAAAAGTATTTAATTAAAGTTAAATGAGCGTGTTATCTTTTAAAGAGTATAAAGAAAAAATTTCTCTAATCCAAAAATTAAATAAAGCATATTATCACAATGACAATCCCTTAATTACAGATGCTGAATACGATAAAATTAAGAAAAGTATTTTAGATTTTGAAAAAAAAAATCCAGATCTTGTAGCTAAAGATTCGCCTTCAAAAAAGATAGGTTTTAAGCCTTCAGAAAAATTTTCTAAAGTTAAGCATCTAGTGCCAATGTTATCGTTAGATAATGCTTTTGAAAGAGAGGATGTGGAAGATTTTTTAAAAAAAATTAAAAATTATCTAAATCTTAAAGAAGATTCTTCAATAGAATTAACAGCGGAACCTAAAATTGATGGAATCTCGGCATCTTTAATTTATAAAAATAATAAGATTATTAGAGGACTTTCAAGAGGAGATGGTGAATTTGGAGAGGATATAACAGAAAATTTATTAACCATTAAAGATATTCCAAAAGTATTAAAAGATGAAAATATAGAGGAAGAATTTGAGATTAGGGGCGAAGTTTATATTGGGAAGAAAGATTTTGATAAGTTGAAAGATGATTTTGCAAATCCAAGAAATGCTGCAGGAGGCTCGTTAAGACAAAAAGATTCAAAAAAAACAGCTTTAATTCCATTAAAGTTTTTTGCACATAGCATCGGAAATATTGACGAAAAAAGATTTAAAACTCATATAAACTTTTTAAGTTTTTGTAAAAAAATTGGTTTTAAAACAAATCCACTTACAAAAATTTTAAATTCTGTTGATGAAATAATGAAAAGTTATAATCATATTGAAGAGATAAGATCTTCATTGGATTATGATATTGATGGCATCGTTTACAAAGTGAATGATCTAAGTCTGCAAAAAAGACTTGGTAGCTTATCTTCTTCTCCTAGATGGGCTATTGCTCATAAATTTTCATCAGAAAAAGCTACAACTATTATTCGTAAAATTGAAATCCAAGTTGGAAGAACAGGCGCGCTAACACCAGTTGCAAAATTAGACCCTGTTAATGTGGGTGGAGTTCTAGTTTCTAATGCTACATTACATAATGAAGATGAAATTATTAGAAAAGATATTAGGCTAAATGACACTGTTATCATTCAAAGAGCAGGCGATGTTATTCCTCAAGTTGTTGAAGTTATAAAATCTAAAAGAGATAAGAGTAGTAAAAAATTTATATTTCCAGAAAAATGTCTTTGCGGAAGACCTGCCATTAAAGATTACAACGAGACGTCAAAAAAATTAGATTCCGTTAAAAGATGTTCAGACACAGGTTTTAATTGCGAGTTTATGGCAAGAGAAAAGCTTAAGCATTTTGTTTCAAAAGAAGCTCTCGACATTGAAGGTTTTGGAAAAAAAATTATAGAAGATTTTTGGTCTTTAGACTTCATTCGATTACCTCAAGATATTTTTAGTCTTGATTATAAAAAAATAGAAAAATTAGAAGGCTGGGGCGAATTATCAGTTAGTAATTTAAAACTTGCAATTGAGAAAAGCAAAAATATTAGTCTTGCAAAATTTATATACAGTCTTGGTATAAGACATATAGGCCAAGAAAATGCAAAAAATTTAGCACGTTATTTTGTTTCAATAAAAAACTTTTTAAAATTATGTGAGGCTAATTTATTTATGAATGAAATTAACAACTTGGATGAAATTGATGGTATCGGTGAAACTCAAGTTGAATCTTTAAAAGTTTTTTTCAAAGATAAAAAAAATAATAAAATTGTTCATGAATTAAGTAACATTTTAAATATTGAAGACTTAATAGAAAAAAAAATTGATAGTTTTTTTTCTGGAAAAAATATTATGTTCACAGGAGGGTTTTCTGCAATGAGCAGATCTGAGGCAAAGTCACTATCAGAAACTTTAGGTGCGAAAATCTTAAGTTCAGTTACTAAAAAATTAGATTACTTAATTATTGGTTCATCCAAACCTACCAAAAATAAAGTTGATAAAGCTAGAGAGCTAGGCATTAAGATTATCGAAGAGAAAGAATGGATCAAGTTATCAAACAATAGCTGAGCAAGCATTCGTTAGCATCTTCAATTCAGAATCATTCATAAAAGATCTTAAAATATAATAAACTTTTTTATGGTAGTTATTAATCCAGTCTACCTCTTTTTTATTTAAGAGTTTTTTATTGATACAATCTTTATCAATAGGAACCATTGTAAAATCTGCAAACTTTAAATTATTATTAATTTTTTCACAATAAATTAAGTTTTCAATTCTTATTCCAAATTTATTTTCTTTATAAAATCCTGGCTCATTAGACAGTATCATTCCAGGTAAAATTTTATGATTGTTCAGAGAAGATAATCCTTGAGGACCTTCATGAACATTTAAAAAATAGCCAACACCATGTCCAGTGCTGTGAGAATAATTATGACCTATCCGTAATAAAGGTGCTCTAGCAGCTTTATCTATGTCTTTTCCTATAGTAGATGTTTTAATTTTGTATGTTGAAACTGCAATATGTCCTTTAAGAACAGTTGAATAAATATTTTTTTGTTTGTTAGATATTTTTCCAATAGCTATTGTTCTGGTAACATCAGTAGTTCCATAAAAATACTGACCGCCAGAATCTAAAAGGTATAAATTATTCCCTCTAATTGTTTTGTTAGTTTTATGACTGGCTCTGTAGTGAACAATTGCGCCGTTTTGAGCAAATCCTGAAATAGTATTAAAACTTGGATACAAATAATCTTTATGAAGCCTTTTAAACTGCTCAAGTTTATTTTGTGCAGAAATTTCAGTAATCTTTTCTTTATTGTAATTATTTTTTAACCAGAAAATTAATTTGGTTAAAGCAATACCATCAAACAAATGGGCAATTTTAGTATTACTAATTTCCGTTTTGTTTTTTATCGCTTTTAGTAAGTCGATAGGGTCATTGGTTTTGATAATTTTATTAGAAGAATTAATGTTTTTTTCACAATCAAAACTACATGTCTTTTTGTCTATTAAGATTTTTGATTTTTTAATTTGTTTTAAATGATGAAGAAAAAGATCTTCTTTTAAAAATGTTATATTTTTTTTAAAAAATTTCTTAATTTGAGGAGTGATCTTGCTTAAGTTTGTAAAAAATATTATTTTTCCATCTGTTTTAATGATCAGTTTACCATTGGTTAGTGGACTAGATAATGAGTCGTGACCTCTAATATTTAATAACCAAGAAATATTTGCAACTGTTGAACAAAGTAAATAATTAATTTTATTTGATTTAAGTATTTTTTTTAGTCTAATAATTTTATCTAAATAATGTTCTCCATGAAATTTTTTTTCTAAAAGATAGAATTTTTTATTTCTAATTTTAGATTTATTTTTCCATATTTTATCAATTAAATTATCTTTAATAGAAACAAGTGAGATTTTATTATTTCCAATAATATTATTTAAAGTATTTGAGGTAAAAAGTTTTGGATCAAATCCTAATGAGATTTTTCTATTTAAGTTCTTAAAAATATCTCGTGGTCTTATATTAGATATTTCACAAATTTTAAAATTTTTATTAACCTCAGTTTTTGCCTGCAATGTGTAGCGACCATCAACAAATAGATAGGATATATTTTTTAAAATTATAGCAAGACCCGATGAGCCACTAAATTCAGATATAAATTTTAATCGATCTTTATTCTCAGGTACATATTCTCCAAAATATTCGTCATTTTTTGGAATTAAATAACCATCACAATTATTTTGTTGCAAAATTTTTCTTAATTTATCAATTTTGTTCATTAAATTTTTTTATAAATTTATCAATTATTTTTTTTTCTCCATATTTTTTAAAGATAATTATTAGTTTGTTATCTTCAATGTGAATAACTTTTCCATTACCAAACTCTTCGTGAGTTACGCTTTCGCCAACTTTAAAAATTGTATTGTTGTTGCTATAAGTTATTTTATTAAAATTATTTTTTATTTTTTTTGCTTGTTGTAGTCTATTCCATCCAGGACTTCTTGAGGGTTGGTCAAAATTAATTTCTTGATTAAAATCAAAATCTTCTTTTTGATATTCGGTAAAATGATTTTTCATATTTAATTTATCTTTTGGAAGTTCCTCAACAAAGCGAGAAGGAAGTGTTGGCATCCAATCTATATCTCGATCTCTTTTCCCCCCATAAATTCTTCTGTTATTCACAAAAGATATAAATAACCTTTTTTTTGCTCTGGTGATCGCAACGTAAGCAAGTCTTCTCTCCTCCTCAATTGCTTGGTGGCCCTTTTCATCAATTGATTTTTGATGTGGAAATAAACCTTCTTCCCAGCCCGGTAAGAATACGACATCAAATTCCAGTCCTTTAGCAGCGTGCATAGTCATTAAGTTTACTTTTTCTCCATTCCAATCTTCATCTGTTGAGGTTTGTAATGAAATATTTTCAAGAAAATCTTGAAGACTAGCGTAATTTTTCATTGATAATATTAACTCTTTTAAATTTTCCAGTTTACTATCTGCTTCTGGCGTTTTTTCGTTCATTAGCATTTGAGAATATCCAGATTCATCTAGAACTCTTTCTGTAAGCTCATAATGAGTTAGTTCTTTTGATAGCTTTCTCCATAATTGAATGTCGTTAATAATTTTTTTTAAACTTAAAACAGTTTTTCCCTTAGAGTTTTCTTGCTCACAATAAACAAGGGATGCTTGTTCTAAATTAATATCTTTATCTTTAGCAATTTTATGAATTTCTTTTAAAGTTGCATCGCCAATAGCACGTTTCGGGGTATTAATTATTCTTTCAAAAGCCAGATCATCATTTTCTTGATAAACAATTCTAAGGTAGCAGATTGCATCTTTAATTTCTGCGCGGTCATAGAATTTTAATCCACCAATAACTCTATAAGGTAGATTAATTTTTATAAAACGATCTTCGAATTCTCTTGTCTGAAAAGAAGCTCTTACCAGTATGGATATTTGATTAAGAGAATATTCTTTTGACAGATTTTTTTCAATTTCATCAGCTACTCTTACTGCCTCATCATAACCATTATTATAACAATTAACTTCAATCAGTTCGCCATTGGAATTTTCAGACCATAATTTTTTACCAAGCCTATCTTCATTGTTTGATATTAAAGAAGAGGCAGTATCTAAAATATTTTGTGTTGATCGATAATTTTGTTCTAGTTTTATAACTTTTGTTTGTGCGTGAATTTTATCAAAGTTTAGAATGTTTTTAACTTCAGCGCCACGCCAACTATAAATAGATTGATCATCATCTCCTACGCAGCAAAGATTATTATTTTTTTTAGATAAAAGATCTAACCATATATTCTGAATAAAATTTGTATCTTGATATTCATCAACAAGAATATATTTAAAATTAGTATGATATAGTTCTAAAATTTCTGGCATAGTTCTAAATATTGTAACGCAATGAAGGATAAGATCGCCAAAATCAACGCAGTTCATAATTTTTAATCTTTGTTGATAGATTCTATATATTTTTAGCGCTGTATCCTTAATGTAGTTTTCGCTACTAATTTTTACTTCACTTGGAGTAAGACCTTTGTTTTTCCAATCATCTATAAAAGCAGCAACTAATTTGGGTGGTATTTTTTTTATATCGATGTTTTCAGATTCAATTATATTTTTAATTAGTCTTAATTGATCAAGAGTATCTAAAATTGTAAAATTTGATTTTAAACCAACTGCTTCGGCATGACGTCTTAAAATTTTATTGCTAATAGAGTGAAAAGTTCCAAGCCAAGGTAGAGAAGAAGATTGAGCGCTAAGCAGTTTTAATATTCTTTCTCGCATTTCGTTTGCGGCCTTATTCGTAAAAGTTACACAAAGAATTTGTGTTGCCCAACATCTCTTTGTTTCAATAAGATGCACAACACGAGTGGTTAAAACTTTAGTTTTTCCAGAACCAGCACCAGCAAGAATTAGCAATGGACCATCAGTATGAATAACAGCTTCTTTTTGTTGATTATTAAGGTTTAATAAGTAATTTTGGTTCGTGGAATTCATAAAATCAAATAGATCAAGTAGTTAACATAATATAGCAAAAATTAAATGATTCTTAGGAAGTTACAGTCTTTACAGTCCTTGCCGTTTTTCAAGTCTTTAAAGTCCTTAAAGTCTTTTTATGATCACAGAGTATACAGCGGAGTTATGGTTGCAATAGCAGCCGTAGTTTTTTTAATTTTTTTATCACCTTATTTTATAGATTTAGATAAATATAGACCGGAGATAGAAAATCAAATTCAAGAAAAGTTTTTTATTAAAATTAAGATTAATGAAAAAATTTCATACAAACCATTTTTAAGACCTCATATTGAACTATTCTCGGTAGATATTTTTGATGGTAATAAGAAAGAAGAGGTTTATTTAGGAAATATTTACAAAATTAATTTACGTATAAATATTTTTAATATTATTTTTAAAAAATTTTATATTAATGATCTCGAAATTCGAGACGGCATTATAGAAGTTGACGGTAATTATTTTGATAATTTTTTTAAAAATAATGACGTTATTAAAGAATTAAAAGTTATTAAAATTGATAATTTAGATTTTAAGTATTCTTCAAGCAAAAACTCAATTGAAATTAGCGATATTGATAGTGAAATAGTTTTTGATCAAGGGAGTGTTAAAAAATTTAATTTAACTGGTAATTTATTTAATTTACCTATCACGAGTACTTTTCACGGTTCTAAAAATAAAGACAAAAATATAGGAAAACTATTTATTGAATCACCAGATCTTAAATTTTATTTAGATGCTAATCTAACTAGTATAAATTTTTTAAAAAATGAATTCCTTGGTAACGCAAAGATCAGATTTGCAAATACTTTAAGCACTATTGGTTTAAATAATTTAACTTTGCAGTTTAATTTTGATTTAAAAGATGAATTTGCAGAATTAAATAATATTTTAGTTAATTCTTTTCTGTACAAAGGAACTGGAAATGCAAAAGTTTCTTTAAAACCGAGACTTGCATTTGAAAGTGAATTTAATTTTGTAGATACTAATTTTAAGAAACTATCTAATAGTGATTTAAAAGATAATTTGGTTCGTCATAAATTATTTAATATTCATGATGATTTTTATGGAGTTTTTAAATTAAATTTTAAAAACATGGTAACTAATCATAATCTTTTTTCCGATGCTAATGCAGTTGTCGTAGTTGAGGGCGGAGACGTTAATGTTAAAGAATTAAATTTAATTTCAAAATCCAATGATCAATTAAAACTAAATGGTCGTTTCATCACTCAAAATAGAGAAACTATATTTTTCTTTAATTCTCAAATTAACCTTAAGAATGTTAAGAATTTTTACAAAAATACAAATGGTGCGAGGGAAAAAATTGCGCTTTTACCAAATGATACTTTTTCTGGAAAAATGAGCGCTGATTTAAATATGAAGAAAGGAAGAATAGTTATTAATGAAATGGTAGGAGATAATAACAAAAAATTCAGCAGAGTAAGTCTTAATACTATTCAAGAAGAGTTTAATTTGCGTTTAAATAAAGATATTATGAATATTTTAGATGCAAGAATTTATAGTTTCTTGTTCTAACTTGGATGAACCATTTTTCTTGGGTTCATTATTTGATCATATTCCTTCTCATTAACTAACCCACTTTTCAAAGCTTCTTCTTTTAAAGATGTTCCATTTTTATGAGCCCTTTTTGCAATCATAGATGCATTGTCGTAGCCAATTTTTGGAGCAAGAGCTGTTACTAACATTAAAGAGTTATTTAGTAATTCAGAAATTCTTTTCGTATCTGCCTTAAGTCCCTTCAGACAGTATTGAACGAAGCAATTAATGGAGTCAGATAGTAATTCAATAGATTGGATCATGCTGTGACCAATAACAGGTTTAAAAACATTTAATTCAAAATGTCCATTCGATGCAGCAACAGTAACTGTTGTATGATTACCCATAACTCTTGTGCACACCATAGTCACCGCTTCACACTGAGTTGGATTTACTTTGCCTGGCATAATAGATGAACCCGGTTCATTTTCTGGAAGAATAAGTTCTGCATAACCAGCTCTAGGTCCTGAGCCAAGAAATCTTATGTCGTTTGTAATTTTCATTAAAGCAACCGCAAGAGTATTAAAAGCTCCTGATAAATTTACAATTGGTTCATGACTTGCAAGTGCCTCAAATTTATTTGGAGCGGTTTTAAATGGCAATTTAGTAATTTTTTTAATTTCTAATGCAATTTTTTTATCAAAACCTTTTTTACTATTAATACCTGTGCCAACAGCCGTTCCTCCTTGGGCAAGAAAATAAATTTCTTTTAAAGCAATCTCGATACGCTTAATACAATTTTTTATTTGTGTTTGATAACCTGAGAATTCTTGACCTAATGTTAAGGGTGTTGCATCTTGAAGATGTGTTCTTCCAATTTTAACAATATTTTTAAATTTATTTACTTTTACTGCCAATTCTTTTTCTAATAATTTTAAAGAAGGAATAAGTCTTTTATTCACATCAATAGCAACGGCTATATGAATCGCACTTGGATAAGTGTCGTTTGTGGATTGAGATTTATTTACGTGATCATTTGGATGAACAGGTTTTTTCGAACCCATTTTTCCACCTAAAATTTCTATAGCGCGATTAGAAATAACCTCATTAACATTCATATTTGTTTGGGTGCCAGAACCTGTTTGCCAAACTTTAAGAGGAAAGTGACTGTCAAATTTTCCTTTAATTACTTCATCAGAGGCCTTGATAATTGCTTGTGAGACTTTTTTATCTAAAGACTTGAACTTAAAATTAACAATAGCAGCAGCTTTTTTGATGATAGCGATTGCTTTTATTATTTCTAATGGAACTAATATTTTTCCAATTTTAAAGTACTTTAATGAACGTTCTGTTTGAGCGCCCCAGTACTTATCAGCCGGTACTTTGATTTTACCAAAACTATCTGATTCAATTCTTGATGCCATATGACTATTATCTTATATCACTAATGATAATTTTTAATAGTTGGTAATCAAGCAGAATTTATGAATGTTTTAATTATAGGCGCTACTTTTGGCATAGGCTATGAACTTAGTAAAAAATACTTAGATCATTGTGATAATTTAATTTTATTAGGAAGAACCCAAGAAAAATTACAAAATTTAAAATTAGAACTTAATTCAAAAAGAACAAAAGTTTCTACTTTTTCTTTAGACGTTACGGAAAAAGAAAATTGCAAAAGAATTGTTAGTGAGATTATTAAAGAGTTTAAAACAATCAATCTTGCAGTTTATTGCTCAGGTTATTATGAGCCTCATGACACTTTTGATATTAGATCAGATCTTTTTGAAAAAACTTTTGCAGTTAATTTTTTTGGTATGATTAATTGTTTTTCAATTTTGTTGCCTCATTTTAAATCACAACAATCAGGTCATCTTGCAGCTATAAGTTCACTTGCTGGATTGGGAGGACTTCCAAATTCTTCTTCTTATGGTCCATCTAAAGCTGCAATGATTAATTATTTTGAATCTATTAAAATTGACTGTGACAAAAATAATATTTCTGTGAGTATTATTAATCCTGGTTTTGTTAAATCTAGATTAACTGAAAAAAATACATTTGATATGCCATTTATTATGGAAGCAGATAAAGCCGCTGAAATTATTTTCGAAGGATTATTAGCTGAAAAATATGACATCACTTTTCCAATTCAGATGAAAATTATATTTAAAATATTACAAATTTTACCAAGACCTATTTATTTTTTTCTAGTTAGAATATTAACGAAGAATATTTAAATGTTTTTTGAAAAACACGTTTTTTGTTGCATTAATAAAAGACCCGATTCAAATCCTAAAGGCTGTTGTAGTTTAAAAAATTCAGAAGATTTACAAACAGAATTAAAGATAAAAATTAAAAATCTGAAATTAAATAAAAAAATTAGAATTAATAAAGCAGGTTGTCTGGATCGATGCGATCACGGACCAGTAATGGTTATTTATCCAGAAGGAGTTTGGTACACTTTTAAAAACTCAGAAGATATTGATGAGATTTTAAATTCTCATTTGTTAAATAACAAGATTGTAGAAAGATTAAAAATATAATTTTTTACTTTAGTGCTATAGCAATATCTTTTTTTAAATCAGCAACTGTCTCTAAACCTATAGAAAGTCTTATCAAATTATCTGTAATACCAAGGGATAATCTTTCTTTTTCATTCAAAATACGGTGGGTAGTCGTAGTTGGGTGAGTTACGATAGATTTTGTATCACCTAAATTGTTAGAGATATTAAATATTTTTAATTTATTAATAAACTTAAAAGCATTTTTTTTATTACCCTTAATTTTAAAACTTAAAATTGTTCCACCGAGTGTTTGTTGTTTTTTAGCAAGCGAGTATTGAGAAAAAGTTTTTAGAAAAGGATAAAACACCTTTTCAACTTTCGTGCTCTTATGTAAAAACTGAGCAATTTCTAAAGCAGCATTAGACTGCGCTTCCACTCTAAGTTTAATAGTTTCTAAACCCTTTAACAAAACCCACGCATTAAATGGGCTGATAGAAGGGCCAGTATGTCTAAGAAATGGTTTTAAAATATTTTCTTTAAATTTTTTTGAAGACAAGATTGCTCCACCTAAAACTCTTCCTTGTCCATCTATGTGTTTTGTTCCAGAATAAACAATAATATCAGCGCCAAGCAAAACAGGTTTTTGCAGAACGGGACTTGCAAAAATATTATCAACAACAGTTTTGATTTTATATTTTTTTGCAATATTGCAAACTGCC
The DNA here is from genome assembly GCA_037128905.1 of Pseudomonadota bacterium. Classification (GTDB taxonomy): domain Bacteria; phylum Pseudomonadota; class Alphaproteobacteria; order Pelagibacterales; family Pelagibacteraceae; genus Fontibacterium. The sequence continues at coordinate 29,759 of JBAXVU010000002.1, forward strand.
CTAATATCTATGAGTTCCAAAAGTGGATTTGAAGGTGTTTCAAAAAAGAATATTTTTGTATTTTTTTTAATAGCCTTTCTCCATTCGTTTGTATTTTTTCCATCTACAAACGTTACTTCAATTCCATAACGAGGCAGAATATTTTTTATAATTTCTTTGCAAGAACCAAATAAAGCAGAAGAAGATACAAGATGATCGCCGGCTTTTAACTGACACATTAATGAAAAGAAAACAGCAGCCATACCGCTTGCTGTTGCAAAACAATCTTCAGAACCGTCTAACAAAGCTAATCTTTTTTCAAATATTTCAATGGTAGGATTTGAGTAACGAGTATACTGAAAACCTTTTTTACTTCCTTTAAAAATAGCTTCAGCTTGTTCAGCGCTATCGTAAACAAATCCCGAAGTTAGGAATAACGCTTCAGAAGTTTCATTAAATTGACTTCTGTTCAATCCGCCTCGGATTAAATTAGTGTTAGTTCCTAACTTATTTTTTTTCATTTTTCAGTTCTTAATTCTTTAGCCGCCTGCACCATAGTTTCTAGTGCAGCAATTGTTTCAGGCCAGCCTCTTGTCTTAAGACCACAATCTGGATTAACCCAGATTCTTTTCTTATCAATTAATTTAGAAGCTTTTTGAATAAGTTCTTTCATCTCATTTTTATTAGGAACTCTTGGTGAGTGGATATCATAAACACCAGGTCCTACTTCATTTGGATATTTGAACTTCTCAAATGTTTTTAATAACTCCATTCTAGATCTCGATGTTTCTATTGAAATAACATCAGCATCTAAAGCCGCGATTGCATCAATAATATCCTCGAATTCAGCGTAACACATATGAGTGTGTATTTGAGTTTCATCTTTTGCAACAGCAGCAGAAATTTGGAACGCTTTAACAGCCCAATCCAAATATTCTTTCCAGTTACTTTTCTTTAATGGCAATCCTTCTCTTAAAGCAGGTTCATCAATTTGAATCATTTTAATGCCATTTTTTTCAAGATCCTCAACTTCATCGCGTATAGCAAAAGCGATTTGTTGAGCTGTATCTTTTCTTGGCTGATCATCTCTTACAAATGACCACTGAAGAATTGTTATTGGACCTGTTAACATTCCTTTAACAATTTTCTTTGTTTGATTTTGTGCAAATTTTGACCATTTTACAGTCATTGATTCTGGACGAGAAACATCACCGTAAATAATTGGCGGTTTTACACATCGAGAGCCATAGCTTTGTACCCAGCCACTAGATGTAAATGTAAATCCTTTAAGTTGTTCACCAAAGTATTCAACCATGTCATTTCTTTCAAATTCTCCATGAACAATAACATCGATGTCTATTTGCTCTTGTTTTTTAATAGCATCGATTGTTTTTGCTTTTAGAAAATCCTCATACTCATTCAGGCTTAATTCATTCTTTTTAAATTTAGCACGAGCATTTCTAACATCTGACGTTTGAGGAAAAGATCCAATGGTTGTTGTCGGATATAAAGGCAATCCAAAAACTTCACTTTGTATTTTAGATCTTTTTTCAAAGTTGGATTTTCTATTTAAGATTTGAGCTGTAATATTTTTAGCTCTTTGCTTAACTTTGTCATCATGAATTAACTCAGATTTTTCTCTGCTTGTAATATCTTTTTTATTCTCATCTAAGTAATTTTTGATTTCATTGTTACCGTTGTTCAATGAAATTTTAATATGATTAAGTTCAACTAATTTTTGCTTAGCAAATGATAACC
>JBAXVU010000020.1:0-9082 GCA_037128905.1 Pseudomonadota bacterium
AATTTCTTTTAAACTTTTTTCTCTTAAATATAAAAGATCTTTCATTTTAAAATTACATTCTACGTCAGTTTTATTGACATATCTACTTTACTTATTTACCAATATAATTTTAACTATTTATCAGTTAACATTTTAATGGAACCAATTCCTTTCGATAAAAGATCAGGCAAAATTTGGTATAATGGAAAATTAGTTGAGTGGGCGGATGCCAATGTTCATATTTTGAATCACGGACTGCATTATGCAAGCTGCGTTTTTGAAGGCGAAAGAGTTTATAATGGTGAAATCTTTAAATTAAGAGAACATACTGACAGACTTATTCATTCTGCAAAAAGAATGGGTATGACAATTCCCTATTCCGTAGATGAAATAGATAAAGCCAGTATAGAAATTGTTTCTGTGCAAAAAGTTTTAAATGGTTATGTCAGACCCGTTGTGTGGAGAGGAAGTGAAATGATGGCTATCTCTGCGCAGAAAAATAAAATTCATATGGCTATAGCAACTTGGGAATGGGGATCTTATTTTGATCCTCAAATTAAAATTAAAGGAATAAAATTGGATATCTCAAAATGGGCCAAGCCTTCGCCTAATTCAATTCCTTGGGATACTAAAGCTTCAGGTCTTTATATGATCTCAACATTATCAAAACATGAGGCTGAAAAGAATGGTTACCACGATGCATTAATGATGGACTACCAAGGGAATATTGCCGAAGCTACAGGTGCAAATATTTTTTTTATTAATAGTACAAAAAACGAAATTCATACACCAATACCAGATTCATTTTTAGATGGAATAACTAGAAGAACCATTATTGATATTGCAAAAAAGCTTCAAGTTAAAGTTGTTGAGAGAAAAATTAAACCAACTGAAATGAAAGAGTTTGATTCCTGTTTTTTAACTGGAACTGCCGCAGAAGTGACGCCGGTTTCTCAAATTGGAGAATTTAAATTTAAAGTAGTGGAGCTTATTAGTAAACTTGACGATTATTATTTAAAGCTTGTTAATAGAAAAATTTAGTCAATAAAGTCTATGCCTTTTCGTAAATAGGCGTATCCAGTATACAGCGTAAGTATTGCCGACATCCAAAGCAGATATACTCCCAATTGAATACCGTAACCAAACAAAAGTTTATTACCACTTTCTCCTGCTAGCAAAACTGATATTGCAATCATTTGTATTACAGTTTTTCCTTTAGATAAATTTGTAACAGGAATATAAATTTGCGCTTTAGCTAGGAATTCTCTTAAACCTGATATTAAAATTTCTCTAGTAATTATAATAATGGCTGCAATTACAGAGAAATGTTTGATAGTTTGATTCATTATTAAAAGTGCAAGAGCTGTAGCGACTAAGACTTTGTCGGCTATTGGATCCAGTAATTCACCAAATTTTGATTGCTGTTTATATAGTCTTGCAAAAAAACCATCGAGATAATCAGTGAAGGCTGCCACTACAAATATAAAGCATGATAACCAATCACTCCATTCCCCGGGAAAATAAAAAATAGCAACTAGTACTGGAGCGATAAGAATTCTGCCAATTGTTAAAATATTAGGAATTTTCATTTTTTGACATTAAATTACTTTTGTTAAAAAAATTGTAAACTTTATTTGCCACTAAATCACTTATACCGTGCACTTTTTTTATGTCTTCAATGCTAGCATTCTCTATTAGTTTTGTAGAACCAAAGTGATTTAACAGTAATTTCTTTCTTTTTTTTCCAACTCCTTCAATCTTATCAAGGGCAGATTGGGTAAAGCTGTTCTTTCTATTAACTCTATGTGAAAAAATAGCAAATCTGTGAGCTTCATCACGTAATCTTTGTAAAAAAAATAATAATACATTGTTATTAATTTTAATCTTTTTATTATTGTAGTGAAAAGTTTCATCTCCCTGATTTCTTCTTTCACCTTTAGCAATTGCAATCATATTTAGATTAAAATGACCAAGTTCATCTAGAATTTTTCTTGCAACATTATAATGACCTTTACCACCATCAATTATAATCAAGTCTGGTAACTCTTCTTCATGATTTGACTTTATTTTTGAAAATCTTCTAGTGATAACTTCTTTAAGCATTCCATAATCATCGCCTGGGTTAATATCAGTTTTTGATATATTAAATTTTCTATATTTTTTCTTAACAAATCCATTTTTTGAAAAAACAACAAATGAACCAACAGCGTTGAGTCCTTGAATATGACTATTGTCATAAATTTCAATTAGACTTGGATTAAAGCCTAAATTAAATTCTTTATTAATTAAGGATAAAAAATGATCATTATTTTCATTTTCCAATAATTTTTTCTCCAAGGCCAGCTGAGCATTTTTAATAGCTAATTTTATTGCAAGATTTTCTGTATTATTTTTTGCAGTCTTGATATTAATTTTTTTGTTATATTTTTTTTCTAAAGCAGTTTTGATTAGCTCTAAATCTTTAATTTTTTTGCTTAATACAATTTCTTCTGGAGGGATCTTATTCTCATAAAATTGGGTTAAAAAAGAATAAATAATTTCGTCTAAATTATCATCTTTATCGTGTTTTGGAAAAAAGGCTTGGTTACCCCAATTTTGTTTTGATCTATAAAAAAATACTTCAATGCAAGTGATATTATTTTTTTGAAAGGCAACAATAAGGTCTGCATTATTAAAATTATTTTTATTAATTTGCTGGGACGATTGAATTTGAGTTAATGCTTTTATTCTATCTCTAATCATTGCTGCTTTTTCATAATTAAATTTTTTACTTTCAATTTCCATTTCTTTTGAAAGTTTTTTTTGAATAAGTGCAGATTTTCCGTTTAAAAAATTAACGCTATCCTCAACAAGTTTATTATAATCTTTTTGGTTAATCTCATTTGTGCATGGTGCGGAGCATCTTTTGATTTGATAAAGAATGCATGGTCTCTTTCTGTTTTTAAATATTGAATCATCGCACACTCTAAGCAAAAAAACTTTTTGCAAAGTTTTTATTGTCCAGCTTGCAGAACCCGCGGAGGCAAATGGACCAAAAAAAATATCATTCTTATTTTGTTTGCCTCTAAATTTTGTAATTTGAGGAAACGAATGCGATCTTGTTAGCTGAATATATGGGAAGGATTTGTCGTCTTTTAATAAAATATTATAACGAGGCTGGTTTTTTTTTATAAGATTAGCTTCAAGCAACAATGCTTCAGCTTCATTTTGAGTTGCGGTAAATTCTAGGTTTTTTGTACTGGAAATCATTCTTTCAGTTCTAATAGGCAAATGTGAAGAGGTGATGTAGCTGTTTAATCTATTAGGTAGATTTTTTGCTTTTCCTACATAAATTATAGTATTTTTGTCGTCTAGCATTTTATAAACGCCAGGGCCGTTAGAGAGAAATTGAATTTTATTTTTTATAATCTCTTTTCCTTGTTCAAGATTTTTCATGATCACTTCTTGTTTTTAGGAATTCTATGCCAACAGATTCAGTATTTTTAATTATATCTAATTTTTCAATCTTAATTTTGATATTCAAAATATTCTTATTTTTAAAGATTTCATTCATAAAATCATTAGCAAAGGATTCTAGAAAATTATATTTTTTTTTTAAAAGGAGATCTATTCTTTGGATTACATCTTCATAGTCAATTACTGACCTCAAGTTTCCATCAATAACTTTTTTTTGACCACTAAGAATTTCAACGTTAAATCTTAATTTTTGAGGTCTTAACTTCTCAAAAGAATGATAACCAATAATTGCTTTGCAAACATAATTTTTAATAAAAATTATTTCCTTAGATTTAGATTTATTTTTTTTTTCAAATAGTCTTATGATATTTGTTTTATTTTTCATTTATTCGTTTACTCCAATGATATCTGGAGTTTTCCAATTAAGACTTTGACCACTATCTACCGCAATAACTTGTCCGGTAATTGTTTCGCTGTTTGCTAAAAGATAAGCGGTTTTGCATATGTCTTCAATTTTGACAGGTATTCCAAGCAATGTATTTTTTGATTGTTTGTTAAAATGTTTTTGTGTTTGTCTTTTATTTTTAAGCACAGGTCCTGGAGCAATAGCATTAACTCTAATTTTTGGAGCTAATTTCATAGCAGAAGTCTTCGTTAGGGTGTGCAATGCTGTTTTACTAATAGTGTAAGAAAAAAAATAAGGAGTTAGTTTAAATATTCTTTGATCGAGAATATTAATAATGGATTTCTTTTCAGATAAGTTTTTAATTTTTGAGAATTCTTTAATAAGAAGAGCAGGGGCAAGTAAATTAACTTTTATATGATTGTTCCAGCCTTTTTCATTAAAATTTAAAATATCATCATTATTAAAAACAGAGGCATTATTAACTATGCAATTGATACTTCCTAATTTTTTTTTGGCTTCGATTATTATTTTTTTTATATTTTTTGTATTTAAAAGATCAGCCTGAATGTAAACACATTTTACTCCATATTCTTCTATCTTATTTTTAAGTGCAATGGCTTGCTTTTTTGATTTGTTGAAATGTATAGCGATATTCCAACCCATGTTTGCAAAATACAAACATAGCTCTCTACCAATTCTTTGAGATGATCCAGTGATTAAAATACTTTTATTCATATCATCTTTTTCTTTTTGCGATCATACCAGCTTTGCCTTGAGTAGATCTTCCCGTTAATTCTTTTTGAACATTATTGTTATAAACTTTAATTTTGCTACTCATATTAATTTCTAATTCTCTTTCTTGAAGCTTTCTTATTTCATCTCTTATTTTTGCAGCTTGTTCAAATTCTAGATTATCAGCCGCTTTTTTCATTTCTTTGTCTAACATTTTTAGATGTTTTTTAAGATTCCCCCCCACAGGAATATCATCATTGAAAGTTACATAATCCTTTTCAAAAACACCCTCAAGAATATCATTAATTTTTGATTTTATAGATTGGGCAGTTATTTTATTTTTTTTATTATATTCAATTTGCTTATCTCTACGTCTATTAGTTTCGTTAATAGCTTTTTTGATACTTTGAGTTTCTTTGTCAGCATATAAAATAACCCTTCCATCAATATTTCTTGCTGCTCTACCAATCGTTTGTATTAAAGATATTTCCGATCGTAAAAAACCCTCTTTGTCAGCATCTAAAATTGCAACAAGAGAACATTCGGGTATGTCCAATCCTTCTCTTAGTAAATTAATTCCTACTAAAACATCAAATACCCCAAGTCTTAAATCTCTGATAATTTCTATTCTTTCTAGAGTATCAATATCAGAATGCATATAACGAACCTTAACTCCATTTTCATCAAGGTACTCAGTTAGATCTTCAGCCATTTTTTTTGTAAGTGTGGTAGCAAGTACTCTTTGATTGTTTTTAGCAACGTTAAGGCATTCATTTAATAAATCGTCGACTTGATTTTTAGCCGGTCTAATAAAAATTTGAGGATCTATAAGTCCTGTGGGTCTTATAATTTGTTCAGCAAACACTCCTTTACTTTGTTTTAATTCCCATTCACTTGGCGTTGCTGAAACAAATATTGTTTGCGGCCTCATCAAATCCCACTCTTCAAATTTTAAAGGCCTATTATCCATGCAAGAAGGAAGTCTAAAACCATAATCAGACAAAGTTTTTTTTCTAGTATGGTCGCCTTTATACATCCCGTTTAATTGAGGAATAGTCACATGACTTTCATCAACAAATACTAAACAGTTATCAGGTAAATATTCAAATAAAGTTGGTGGTGGCTCACCAGGATTTCTACCAGATAAAAATCTTGAATAATTTTCTATTCCAGCGCAACTTCCAGTCGCTTCAATCATTTCAAGATCGTATCTAGTTCTTTCTTCTAATCGCTGTGCTTCTAAAAGTTTTTTTTCACTTCTAAATTTTTCTAAAGTCGCAATAAGCTCTTTTTTAATTTCTTTAATTGCTTTTTCTACTGTTGGTCTAGGAGTAATGTAATGACTATTTCCATATAATTTTATTAAATTAATTTCTTGCTTGTCAGCACCAGTTAATGGATCAAAAGATTTGATTTGGGTTATTTTATTATTTTCAATTGTAATTCTCCATGCTTCATCTTCATAATGAGAAGGAAAAACCTCTATATTTTCTCCACGAACTCTAAATGTTCCCCTATAAAAATTCTGATCATTTCTTTTGTACTGCAGCTCAACAAGTCCTTTAATTATTTTATCTCTTTCATAACTTTCATTTTTTTTAAAAACCAAAGTCATTTTGCTATAAGAATCTACCGATCCAAGTCCGTAAATGCATGATACGCTTGAAACAATAATTACATCGTCTCTTTCTAAAAGAGATCTGGTTGCTGAATGTCTCATCCTATCTATTTGCTCATTAATGGATGCTTCTTTTTCTATATAAGTATCAGATCTTGGAACGTATGCTTCGGGAGTGTAGTAGTCATAATAAGAGACAAAATATTCAACTGCATTATTAGGAAAAAAGTTTTTCATTTCACCATATAATTGCGCAGCTAATGTTTTATTTGGGGCAAGAATTAAGGCCGGTCGATTTAATTCTTCGATGATTTTTGCCATTGTAAAAGTTTTTCCAGAACCTGTTACACCAAGCAAAACTTGATTCTTTTTGTTGTTTAATATTTCTCCTTTTAAAAAAGAAATAGCTTTTGGTTGATCCCCAGCAGGAGTGTATTCAGTTATTAGTTGAAATTTTTTTCCACCCTCTAATTTTTTTGAAGAAAGTTCTTTCGTATTTGATTTTTCTAATATATTAGTTTCCGAAAGATTTTGCATATTCCAAAATATAATTAATTTAGATGTCTATACTATCAACTTCTTTATCGAGAATAAAAGAATCTCCTACTATTGCAATTACTCAGAAAGCTAGATTGTTAAAAGAAAGTGGAAAGGAAGTAATAGCATTAGCTTCAGGAGAACCAGATTTTGATACACCAAATAATATAAAAGAAGCCGCAATTAAAGCCATTAAAGAAGGACAGACAAAATATACAGCTGTTGATGGAACTCCAGAGTTAAAGAGAGCGATAGTTAATAAATTTAAAAGAGAAAATAACTTAAGTTTTGATGTAGATAATATTACAGTTGGAACGGGGGGCAAGCAGGTAATTTATAATTGTATCCTTGCAACAATTAATTCTGGAGATGAAGTTATTATTCCAGCGCCTTATTGGGTTTCGTATCCTGATATGGTTTTATTAGCTGGAGGAACGCCAAAATTTGTAGAATGTGATGAACAAAGTCATTTTAAAATTTCTGCTGATCAGCTTGATAAATTAATAACTAATAAAACAAAATGGTTTATTTTAAACTCACCAGGCAATCCAACCGGGATGTGTTATTCAAGATCAGAACTTACTGAATTAGTTAAAGTTTTAAAAAAACATAAGCATGTAAATATTTTAACAGATGATATTTACGAACACATTCTTTACCAAGACAAAGGTGCAAATGATTCAAGATTTGTAAATATTTTAGAAATAGACGATTCTTTAAAAGACAGAACTTTAGTTGTAAATGGCGTAAGTAAAGCTTACGCAATGACAGGGTGGAGAATTGGTTATGCTGCTGGTCCAAAAGAATTGATCAAAGCAATACAAAAAATTCAATCTCAATCTACAACCAATCCATCTTCTGTTAGCCAGGCAGCCGCTGTCGAGGCTTTAAATGGTGATCAGAGCTTTATTAATCCTAGAGCTTTAGAGTTTAAAAAAAGAAGAGATTTTGTTGTTAATGCTTTAAATAATATTAAAGGATTAACCTGCGTTAATCCTGAAGGCGCATTCTATGTTTTTCCAAATTGTAAAAAATTAATGAATAAAAAAACATCTAGCGGAAAGATTATTAAAAACGATACTGATTTTGCGACTTACCTATTAGAAGAAACAGGAGTTGCAATTGTTCAGGGTTCAGCTTTTGGGTTAGAAGGTTATTTTAGAATTTCTTATGCAACTTCTATGCAGATTTTAGAGAAGGCTGTAATAAAAATTAAAAGTTTTTGCGAAAGTTTAAAATAGTCTTAGTGATTAGACAGATACTTTTCAGCCTCAAGAGCAGCCATACATCCCATTCCGGCAGCGGTAACAGCTTGTCTGTAAATCTTATCTTTAACGTCTCCAGCAGCAAATACTCCGGGTATATTAGTTTTTGTAGAATCCGGCTGAGTTATTAAGTAACCACTGCTATCCATATTAATTTGCCCTTTAAACAAAGCTGTTGCTGGATCATGTCCAATTGCAACAAAAAGTCCATGAGTTTGAAGTTCTGTGACAGTATTTGTTTTGATATTTTTTAATTTAACGGCAGTCACTCCTTTAGGATTTTCTGTTCCAATAATTTCTGAAACAACGCTATCCCAAATCACATTAATTTTAGGATTAGAAAATAATTTTTTTTGTAATAATTTCTCTGCTTTTAATTCACTTTTTCTGTGAACTAGTGTTATTTTTTTTGCAAAATTAGTAAGGAATAAAGATTCCTCAACTGCTGAATTTCCGCCACCAACCACAACAACATCTTTATTTTTATAGAAGAAGCCATCACATGTTGCGCAGGCAGAAACACCAAATCCCTTATACTTTTCCTCTGTATCTAGATTTAGCCATCTAGCTTGCGCCCCCGTTGAAATAATAATACTTTCAGTAAAATAGTGAGTTCCAGATTCACCAATAAGTTCAAAAGGTTTTTTATTAAAATTAACTTTAGAAATATGATCTTCAATAAATTTTGTTCCAACTTTTGTGGCCTGTTCTTTCATTTGCTCCATTAACCAAGGGCCTTGTATTACATCGGAAAATCCAGGAAAATTTTCAACGTCTGTAGTGATCGTTAATTGACCACCAGGTTGCGAACCTGCGATTAAAACTGGCTCAAGCATTGCTCTTGCAGCATAAATTGCAGCCGTATATCCGGCTGGGCCTGATCCAATAATTATTACTTTATTTACCTTATCGACATTCATTGTAGATTTTAATTAATAATACTTATAATTAATTATCATTTTAAACAATGAGATATTTTAAAGCATTATTATTAACAGAAGGAGCTCATGGTATGGTGAGCCAAGTAGAAGGTTTAGCAAAAGCTTTAAAATTGGATTTTAATCATTGTTTTGTAAATTTAAAAAAACC
>JBAXVU010000021.1:0-8929 GCA_037128905.1 Pseudomonadota bacterium
AAATAAAAGAATTAAATATGTTTAAAAAAATTATTATTTTAGGAGGTGGAATTGCTGGTTTAACTTTAGCTAATTTTTTTAAAAAGAATAATTTTAATAATTTTAGAGTATATGAAAAACTCGAAAATAGCTCATCTAAATCAACCGGAATACAACTATCTCCTAACGCAGTAAGAATTCTGGATTTTTTAGATTCCAAATTTTATTTAAATAATAATTTTCATAGAATGAATTATTTAAATATTCACACTCAGCGTTATAAAAATTTTATACCTGAATTTGAAAACAAGATTAGTTTGCAGAACATAATAAATGATAAAACTCCCTATTTAACTTGCGATAGAAATGTTTTGTTAAAATTTTTAGAAAGACCTCTATCTACAAAAGATATTTTTTATAATAAAAAAGTTACTCAAGTAATTAAAGATCATAATATTATCAGAGTTAAATTTAACAATGGATCAGAGGACTATTGTGATTTGTTAATTTCTGCTGATGGAATATTTTCTAATTCTAGAACTGACAATAATATTATTAAAAATACAAACTTTTATGCATTTAGAGGAATAATAAAAAATTTCTATTCTCAACACCCAGCAGCAAACGATGCTATTAATTTATGGCTGGCTAAAAATGGTCATTTAGTTACTTATTTTATCAACAATCAAAATGATTTAAGTTTTACTGGAGTTAGCAAATCTTCTGATAAAAAAAATATTGAAGGTGATAATCTTGATTATTCAGTTTCATTTCCCTCAGCTGAATTTAGGAATTTATTCTTTTCAGAGAATAAAATTCTGAGAGAAATATTAGATAATGTTCATGAGGTTTATCGCTGGCCAATATTTTCTCTAAAAAAAAGAGTTTTTTATAGAGATAATCAAATTTTTATTGGAGATTCTTCTCATGGAATGGTGCCTTTTCAAGCCCAAGGAGCGGCATTAGCGATAGAAGATGCCTATGTTTTGTATGAGCAAATTATTAAGAATGTTACTAATAATTTAGGGGTATTTTATTTTAATAAACGAAATAGCAGAATTAGAAAAATAATTTTAAGATCGTATTTGAATGTTTTTATATTTCATACAAATAACTTTCTAATTATTTTTCTCAGAACTATATTTTTTAAAATTTTAGAAAAGAGTTTTTTATTAAAAAAATATATGTTTGGATGGATCTTTAACTACAATCCAAGAAGCTCTAGTTATTTTTTCTAATCTTCTCTCTTAAATGATCAAGTGGGTATAGTTTATTTTCCATTTTGATATGCCAAAAAGACCACCCATTACAACTGTCTGTTCCTTGAACTTTAGCCCCAACACTATGAATAGATCCTGAAATATCCTTATATAAAATACTGCCATCGGCCATAACGTGGGCATGAATTTTATTCTTGGCATCAAAAAGTTTTAGTCCAGGCTCTATTATTCCACTTTCAATTAAATAACCAAAAGGTATTCGTTTTTCATTTCTTTTATTTTCTATAGTTTTCAAGAATTCGTCATCAACTTTTTTTATTTTTTTTATTCTGGTCTCAGCAGTTTGAAAGTATTGCTTATTGCTTTCTATTCCATAATAATTTCTTCCAAGTTTTTTAGCGACAGCTCCAGTTGTGCCAGTTCCAAAGAATGGATCTAATATAAAGTCACCTTTTTTAGTTGATGATAAAATAATTCTATAAAGTAAGCCTTCAGGTTTTTGTGTTGAATGCACTTTATTACCTTCTTCATTTTTAATCCTTTCTCCTCCAGTACAAAGAGCTAGATTCCAATCAGATCGCATCTGCTTATCATCGTTAAAGCATTTTAAAGATTTGTAATTAAATGTGTATTTAGAATTTTTACTCTTAGCAGCCCAAATTAATGTTTCATGCGCATTCGTAAATCTTGTGCCTTTAAAATTAGGCATAGGATTTTTTTTATTCCATATTATATCGTTTAGAATCCAGAAATTTTTATCTTGTATTATTTTTCCTAATCTAAAAATATTATGATAGGTGCCTATCATCCATATTGTTCCATTCTGTTTTAGAACTCTTCTGCATTCGTTAATCCAAGAAATTGAGAACTCATCATATTGTTTCAAAGTATCGAACTTATCCCAATCATCATCTACAGCTTTTACTTTTGAATGATCTGGTCTCTCTAGATTATTTTGCAATTGAAGATTGTAAGGAGGGTCTGCAAAAATACAGTCAAAAGTTTCGTCAGGTATTTTTTTTAATTCTTTTAATGAATCTCCAAGAATAATAGTGTCTCTATTTATTGTCATACAACTGTGGAGAGAAAATAATATTAGAAGACTCCTACAGTCAACCTGCGTCTGCATATTGATTGTGTCTTATTTTTTAATTTATCAATAGGTTGTGTATAGGGGCAAAAGTCTTTCTATGATGCTCTGTAATTCCAAATTTTTTAATCGCTTCTAAATGTTTTTTGGTCCCGTAACCACAATTGTTTTCCCAATTATAATTTGGAAATTTTAAAGATAATTTTTCCATAAATAAATCTCTAGAAACTTTAGCTATAATCGATGCTGCTGCTATAGAAATGCATTTTTGATCACCTTTAATAATTGTTTTTATATTTTTGTCTTTATTAGGAGCAAAATTTCCATCAACAAGAATCATATGATCTTTAGTATTTATGTTTTGCAGAGCTCTATTCATTGCAAGCAAAGAAGATTGCAAAATATTTAATTCTTCAATTTCAGTTACAGAAGATATCCCAATACTATATTCGCATTTTTTAATAAGTTCTTGAAATATTTCTAATCTTTTAGATTTATTGAGTTTTTTAGAATCATTAATTCCAGAAGGAAATTTTTTCTCATCCAATTTAATTGCTGCTGCAAAAACAGGTCCAGCCAAACATCCTCTTCCTACCTCATCTACTCCAATTATATTTTTACCGAATTTTAGATCATTTAATATATTCATTAGTCTTTCATAATTTCTTTTTTAAATTTTTTTAGATCTTCCCATGCTAATTTTTTATGCTCAGGTGTTTTTAGTAAGTCATTAGGGTTTAAAATTGTAAATGTATTAAACTTATATTTATCAATAACAATCACATTCCATTCACCATGAAGATCTATAATTTTTTTATTAGAGTTATTAAAAAAATTAGAGACAACTTCACCTAATAATAAAATGTACTTAGGTTTAATAATCTTAATATGCTTAAATAAAATATTTCTGTAAAAATCAGATTTATTTTGTATATTAATTTTTTTATCAAAATAAATATTAGTTAAATAGTATTTTTCTATATCCAGCGATATTGCCGATAACATTTTAATTAAAAGATCCCCTTTAGACTCAGAAAAAATTTCTTGATTCTTGATATCGTTTTCATCTGGAAAGTCTCCAAATATCATAATTGAAGAATTGGGATTTCCTTTAAAAAAGAAATTGTTATTTTTTTTTAAGGTAAGTTGATTATTAATTTCTTTAAATAATTCAATAATTAGCTGCTCTTTATTAAGGGAGTTCTGATTAGATTTTGTTTGATCGTTAGAAAAGAAATTTGTAAAATTTAAAGTTGAATAGTATTCCAGTAGGTTTATAGTTTTGTTGCTTAGATATTTTTTAGCCATTTTTTTATGAATAAAGCATTTTTTTATATAGCTTTTTTGTTATCTTTTATAACAAATTATTCAAGTTCGAACGCTAACACACTAGATGGTAAAAAAAATTTAATTAAGAACTCTAATTATTTTTCTAATTATTTATCTGGAAGCGTTTATCTTCAAAAAAATAACTCACAAAAAGCTTATAACTTCTTGCAAAATATTGAGGATTTAGGATTTTATCATTCAGAATTTAATTTTAAATACGTTGAGACCCTTGTTAACAGTGGAAAGCTAGATGAGGCTTACATTTTTATCAAAAAATTAGATAAATCTTATCAATCTTTGTATCCTTTTAATCTGGTTTTGTTTGTTCATGATTTTAAAAATAATAAATATTCGCAGTTAAAAGATTATATTCCGTCGGTAAAAAAAGATTTAACAGACCCCTTGTTATCAGAACTTTATCAAGATCTTGATTTATGGAGAGAGCTCTCTAATAAAAATGTTGATAAACTTAGAGAAAAAATTAAAAAATCAAATTCTAATTTTAAAAATGTAGAGCTAACTCAAAAAATTTTGATTAGTTTGTATCTAGACGACCAGCAGAATATTGAAACATATTTTAAAGAAATCTCAAGCACTAAAGAATTAGCAAGATATAATTATTTTTATTTAGCTTATTTTTTAGAAAAAAATAATAAAGAAAAAGTTGGTGAAATCATAAATAAAAATTTAGAAATTGATTCTGAAACTTTATTATTTAAGCAGCTTTATTTAGATTTTCATAACAATCAATTTCAAAAAATTAATCAGTTTTATAAAAGAAAAGACATAAATCACGGATTGGCAGAATTATTTTACTTATTTGCTAATTTTTATCAAAACTCAGAACAGGTTCAGATATCTAATTTTTATCTAAATATTAGTGAATATTTAAACCCTAATTTTTTGTCTAATAAGATTTTAAAGATAGAAAACTTAATTATACAAGAAGATCTTTATCAAGCAGAGAAAGAAACCAAGATTATTGAAAAGTTAGGAAAAGAATATTTTTGGTATGCAAATTTAACAAAATTGAAATTTTTTCCAAATTATAATTCAGAAAAACACATTAATCTGCTCGAAGATTATTTAAAAAATCAGAAAATATTTACTTCTGATAAATATTTTGAATTAGCAAATTTTTTAAGAAGTAATAACAATTATTCCAAATCAATTCCGTTATATGAAAAATCTATTTTATCTAAAAAAGATAAAAAAAATAGCGATTGGATATATTATTATAATTTAGCTATCAGCCAAGAAAGATCAAAAGCTTGGAGTGATGCGGAGAAGAATTTTTTAGAAGCTCTTAAAATTGCACCAAAACAACCTGAGGTCTTAAATTACTTGGCATATAGTTGGCTGGAAAGAGAAATCAATTTAGACAAAGCTAAGGAGATGTTAATTGAGGCTGTTAGTCTAAGTAAGGGTCGTGGTTATATTTTAGACTCTCTTGGCTGGGCTTATTTTTTATTAAAAGATTTTGATAAAGCCGAAGAAACTTTAAAAATTGCTTATGAAAAAGATCCAAGTGAAGCTGTTATTTATGATCATTACGGCGATGTTCTTTGGGTAAATGGAAAAGAAATTCAGGCTAGATATGTTTGGCAAAATGCTGTTAAGCTTAAATATATTGAGAAAGATTTAAAAGACTCTATTAATAAAAAAATAATTTTTGGGTTAGATGAAGGTTATAAACGCAAGTCTTAAAGCTTACGCTAAAGTTAATTTATATTTAAAAGTAATTAAGAAGTTAAAAAATAAATATCATGAGATTGAAACATTATTTTGTTTCTGCGATATTTATGATCAGATCTTTGTATCTTCCAACGCAAAAAAAAATAAAATTATTTTTTCTGGAAAATTTTCTAGAGGCATAAATACTAATAATAATACAATATTAAAATTATTATCTATTTTAAAAAAATACCCGAAGTTTTGTAATTATAAATTTAAAATTAAAATTGTAAAAAATATACCTCATGGCTCAGGATTTGGTGGAGGCTCCAGCGATGTTGCTGCATTACTAACATTTTTTAATAAAATTCTTAAATTAGATTTAAAAAAAAATCAAATTGCATTGATATGTAAAAAAATAGGTTCTGATGTAGAGCCATCTTTGAATACAAATATTAAGCTTCTTTATGGGGCCAATAATAAGATCTTAGAATTTAAAAAAAGACCTAAATTTAATTTATTATTGATTTATCCAAACTACACTAACTCTACAAAACAGATTTATTTATTAAATAAAATTTTTTCTATGAAGAGTAATTCAGATATTAATTTCTTAAAAAATAATATTTCAAATTTAAATAATCTATTTAAATTTTTAAATTTTAAGGGTAACGATTTAGAGCAAAGTGCTTTTAAAAAAAATAATAAGATACTGAAAGTATTAACCTTTATTAAAAGATTAAAAGGTTGCAGAGTGGCAAGAATGACGGGTAGTGGATCTGCCTGTTATGCAATTTTTGAAAACAACATACAGTTAACTTCAGCTATATTTGCATTGAAAAAACGTTATAAAAGTTATTGGATAAGGAAAGCAAAAATACTATAACCTTATTTCTAAAATAAATATTGGGGCTTAGCCAAGCGGTAAGGCAGCGGGTTTTGATCCCGCCATCCCAGGTTCGAATCCTGGAGCCCCAGCCAAGTTAAAAATAATTACTGTGATTAGAGAAGAAAAAAAATCAGATAATAAAAAAATATTTTTACTTGAAGAAGATGTTTTGGGTCCAGGTAGATATGCCAGACCCAGTTTCAGATTGAGAGAAAATCTTATATGCAATCAAAAGTATTCAAAGATTTATTACAAAGGTCAGAAAATAATCGGTAGCATTAGGTATTTTAATTGTAAGATTCAAAGTAACGAAGGCTTGATGTTGGGACCATTGATAGTTGATCAAAAATTTAAAGGAAGAGGGATAGGAAAAGAGTTAGTCAATCAAAGCATCAAATCAGTTAATGATAAAAAAATTAGCTTTATTATTTTAATTGGTGAGCTGGATTATTATAGTCAATTTGGTTTTGAGATAAATCATAATATACATTTTCCATTAAATGTTCGAAAAGAAAAAATTTTATTAAAGATGATATCAGATAAGAGCAATAATATATCTGGTAAGGTAGAGTTGTATTAATTTGTTAATGAAAAAAACATTTTTATTTTCAAAAGAAAATAAAAAAATAATTTCTATCTTAAATCCAATTCTTTCAAAAACTTTTACCCAGTTTGTTGGTGGTTGCGTTAGAAAAGCGATAGAAGGAAAGTTGACAACAGATATTGATTTAGCAACTATTTACAGACCTCAAGAAGTAAGAAAAATTTTATTAAAAAATAATTACAAAGTATTAAATTTAGGAATTAAATATGGGACTATTACATCATTCTTCAAGAATTACAGGTATGAGATCACATCTTTAAGAAAGGATACAAAGCCTGACGGCAGACACACAAAAATTAAATTTACAAATAGCTGGCTCCAAGATTCTTTAAGAAGAGATTTTACAATTAATGCAATTTATTGTGACAGATTTGGAAAAGTTTTTGATCCAGTAAATGGCATTAATGATTTAAAAAATAAAAAAGTTAATTTCATTGGGAATCCAGATTTAAGAATTAAAGAAGATTATCTAAGAATTTTAAGATTTATAAGATTTTCACTGGAATATAACGAGAATATTAAAGATAAAAAAGTTTTAAATATTATAAATACAAATATTCAATCTTTAAAATTAATTTCTCCAGAAAGACTATTTATAGAGTTAAAAAAAATTTTAGAATTAAAGAACTTAGAGAGTATTAAAAATAAAAATTATTTTAAGAAAATTCTTAACAAAATTTACCAATTAAGATTCTTTGAAAGATTAAGCAAAATAAGAACTTCTAAACTAAGATTAAATTATCTTCAGATACTTTCAATTTTATTGGTGGGGTATGATAAGAAACATATTTATTTTTCTAAAAAATTCCGATTATCCAATAAAGAGATGGATCATCTTAATTTTATTTATTCGCAGTTTAAATCATTAAAAAATATATCTTACAATCTTAAGGTAATAAAAAAGCAAATATATTTTTACAATAAAGAATTAGCTCTAGATTTTCTAAATTTTATATTTTTTGCAACTAATAAAATTAGTTATAAGAATTTAAAAAAATACCAATTGTTTATTAAAAGATTTAAAGTTCCTATTTTTCCTATATCAGGAAATTTTTTAATCCGCAGAGGATTTAAGCAGGGAAAAAGTCTTGGTAAAAAATTAAATTTTTTAAAAAAATCTTGGGTTAAGAATGATTTTAAATTGAATTTAGATAAAATTTAATTGCCAGATTAGATATATTTAACCTCAATGATTTCGTAATTTTTTTCTCCGGCAGGAGTATTTACAACAACAAAATCACCAGTATGTTTTGAAACAAGCTCTAATGCGATTGGAGATTTATAAAATAACAAACCTTCTTTTGCGTTAGCTTCATCTTTTCCAACAATCTTATATTTTTTTTTCTCATTGTTTTCCATATCTACCAAAATAACTGTTGATCCAAATATTACTTTGTTATCATTTTTTATTTTTGTAACATCCACAACATTAGCAGTTGCTATCGTTGTCTCGATTTCTTGAATTCTTCTTTCGTTATGACCTTGCTCTTCTTTTGCCGCATGATACTCAGCGTTTTCTTTTAAATCTCCATGAGCTCGTGCTTCTGAGATAGCGCTAACAATTTTGGGCCTAGTAACAGAAATTCTTTCTTGTAATTCTGTTTTAATTTTTTCTAGACCTTGCGGCGTAATTGGTTCTTTTTCCATCTAGTTTCTTACCATTTTGCAAGTGGAGGAAGCGACATAAAAATGGCTTCGATATTTCCATTGGTATTTAAACCAAATTTGGTGCCCCTGTCGTATAATAAATTAAACTCCACATATCTTCCCCTTTTAATTAATTGCTTATCTTTGTCTTTATTGTTCCACTTTAAAAACATTTTTCTTTTTATAATTTCTGAAGAAACTTTTAAAAAAGTAACACCAACATCTTTTGTATAATTAAAATCTTTACCCCAATCATTTGAATTAAGGTAATCAAAAAATATCCCTCCGTCCCCTCTAGGTTCTTTTCTGTGAGGTAAATAAAAATAATTGTCACAATTTTTTTTATGTTCAAGATAATATTTTCTATTATGGACGTCGCACATATTTTTTATTTTTGAATGAAAATATTTTTTTTGATTTATATCTTTAATACATGGTGTCATATCCATGCCTCCACCAAACCAAGACTTAGTAGTTACTATGAATCTTGTATTAAA
>JBAXVU010000022.1:0-8816 GCA_037128905.1 Pseudomonadota bacterium
ATTAAGCTTAAAGAAAAACAGCAATTAAGCTGGATAACTAATAAACAAATTAAGCAGTTTAAATTTTTACCAGGAAGCCAGATTGTTTTTGATAGAATTTATGAAAATTATTACAAATTTTTTAAATAAAAAGTTAAGAATATTATTTATATTTTTTATTTTTTTTAGTGTAACACAGTGTTCAACTATGAAATTAGAGCAGTTTCAAAATAATAAACCTGAATTCAAATTAGAAGAGTATTTCAAGGGCAAAACAGTTGCTAGAGGAGTATTCGAAGACCGTTTTGGTAATGTTAAGAAAAGTTTCAAAGTTGATATTGATGGAACTTGGGACGGAAAATATTTAATCATGAAAGAGAATTTTATTTATGACGACGGAAGCAAAGAATATAGAGAATGGAAACTTGAAAAAATCGGCTCTAATCAGTACCAGGGTTATGCTAACGGAGTTATAGGTCTTGCCTCAGGTTCAACTTCTGGAAATGCATTTAATTGGAAATACGATTTTGATCTTCCGATTGGCTCTAGCAAATACAAGGTAAGTTTTGATGACTGGATGTTTTTACAAGACAATAATTATCTAGTGAACATTGCTACCATGTCAAAATTTGGAATAACACTTGGAAAGGTTATTCTATTCTTCAATAAAAACTAACGTATTGAAATTAAAGAAAACGTTACTACATTAAGAGTATGATTAAATACAATCTTGAATGTTCGTGCGGTGAAACTTTTGAAAGCTGGTTTCAAAATTCCAATGAATATGAAAAGTTGTTAAAAAAGAATTTAATTAATTGTTACGTTTGTGGTCGTTCGAAGACCGTTAAAAAAAGCTTAATGTCCCCAAGTGTAGCCACATCTAAAACTTCTGCCGCTGAAAAAGATACTCAGCAGAAAAAAGAATTTTTAAAAAATGTAAAAAGTAAAATCAGAGAGCTTAATGATTATGTCGCTAAAAATGCTGAATACGTGGGAGATCAGTTTGTTTCTGAGGTTAGATCTATTCATTACGATAAAAAGAAAAAAAGAAATATTTATGGCAATGCTACTTTGGAAGAAACTAAAGAATTACAAGAAGAGGGAATTGATGTTGCAACTATTCCTTGGGCTCCAAAAGAAGACGCTTAATTTTTCTTAAAACTGACGGCGTAGTTAACGTCAGTATCTTTACTTTTTTGCCAATCTCTTAAAAAAATATTAAATTTAAAACCCACTGTTTCATAAGGGTCTAATTTATATTTTAAGGCATTTGATATGATTTCGTCTGGTTTTAAAAACTTATTCCAGTCATGCGTTCCTTTAGGAAGCCAATTTAAAATATATTCAGCCCCCACAATTGCAAATAAAAAAGATTTAGCTGTTCGGTTTAATGTTGCAAAAAATATAATGCCGTTCTTTTTTAATAATTTAGCGCAAGTTTTAATAAAAAAATCAACGTCAGCAACATGCTCGATAATTTCAAGACATAAAATAACATCAAATTGTTCATCTAATTTTTCAGGAGTTGAACAAAGGTAGTTAATTTTTAAATTCATTTCCTCAGCATGAAACTTTGCAACATTGATATTTTTTTCAGACGCATCAATACCTGTCACTTTTGCCCCAAGACGCGTCATAGGTTCAGCAACTAAGCCGCCACCACAGCCCACATCAAGCAAAGTTAAATTTTTAAATGGATTAGATTTTGTAGATAATATGGAGAAGTGATTTTTAATTTGGTTTACTAAATATTCTTGTCTTGTGGGATTAAATTTATGCAGTGGTGCAAATTTTCCATTTGGATCCCACCACTCAGAAGCCATTTCTGAGAATTTATTTATTTCTCGTTGATCATCTGTTTGATTATTTTTATTATTTATCTTCATTTTCTTGCGAATTATTTAACATAGGAGTAATTATAAATCTAAATTTTTAAGATATAAATTTAAATCCATGAGTAAAATCGTAGTTAAGTTCGGCGGAACCTCTGTTGCAAATACAGAAAGAATTTTAAACGCCGCAAAGCTTATAAAAAGCAAAGTTGATGAAGGACATAAAGTTGTCGTTGTTGTTTCTGCTATGGCTGGAGTTACAAACGATTTAATAAAAAAATCAAAAGAAATAGATCAAGATTTTGATTTAGAGGAATATGATGCGTTATTATCTACAGGTGAGCAAATTACTTCAACATTATTTGCGGCTGCTTTAAAGAAGCTTGGTCTTAAATCAAGATCATGGCTAAGTTGGCAGGTACCAATAGTAACAGAAGGTTTTCATTCTAATTCTAGAATTGTTTCAATTGAAACTACAAAATTAAACAAAGCTTTAGAGCAAGGACAGATTCCCGTTGTTCCAGGCTTTCAAGGAGTGTCAAAAGATTTTAGACTTTCAACATTAGGCAGAGGTGGATCTGATGCATCCGCTGTCGCACTTGCTAAATGTTTAGGAGCAGATTACTGCGAGATTTATACTGATGTGGATGGAGTCTATACAACAAATCCAGCGATTAATCCTAAAGCAAAAAAAATTGACAAAATTTCTTATGAAGAAATGCTAGAGATGGCATCTCTTGGTGCCAAAGTTATGCAAAGCAATTCAGTTCAACAAGGTATGATGAACGATGTTGAAATTCATGTGCGTTCAACATTTACAAACGCAGAAGGAACTAGCATTACGAGCGATGACAAAATTTCTTATGATAAAGTTATCACAGGTGTTGCTTATTCTAAGGATGATGCAAAAATTACTTTAATAGGCGTTGAAGACAAACCAGGAATTGCCGCTAGTATTTTCAAACCTTTATATGAAAATAATATTAGCGTTGATATGATTGTACAAAACGTATCAGCAGACAACAAAAGAACTGACGTTACTTTTACCATTAAAAGAGATGATCTAGAAAAATCAGTTGCGCTTATAAAGAAGAATACAGATTTTAAATTTGAAAAAATTACTTTTGATGACAAGGTTGCAAAAGTTTCAATCGTTGGCGCTGGTATGATTACACATCCGGGTGTTGCATTTAAAATGTTTAAAGCTTTATCTAATGAAAATATAAATATTTTAGTAATCTCAACATCAGAAATTAAAATTTCTGTTTTAATAGAAGAAGATCAGACACAAAAAGCTGTAGTTGCAATCCACACTGCATTCGATTTAGATTAAATTTTTATGAGCAGTATTAGACCATTTAGGGAAATCTTAAGGAGAAAGACTAGAAAAATTAAAGTAGGTAATGTCTACGTTGGTGGTGATGCTCCAATATCAGTTCAGTCCATGACTAATACTTTAACAACTGACGCTAAAGCAACGATACAACAAATTAATCAAATAGCCGAAGCAGGCGCTGATATCGTGAGAGTTTCTTGTCCAGATGAAGAATCTACTCATGCTTTAAAAGAGATTATTAAGCATGCAAACGTTCCAATCGTTGCTGATATTCATTTTCATTATAAAAGAGCAATTGAGGCCGCAGAGGCTGGAGCAAGTTGTCTTAGAATAAATCCTGGAAATATTGGATCTAAAGACAGGGTTAAAGAAATAGTAAAAGCTGCAAAAGATTTTGGTTGCTCAATTCGAATTGGAGTTAATGGTGGATCTATAGAACAAGATTTATTAGAGAAATATAAAGAACCTTGTCCAGAAGCATTAGTTGAAAGTGCTGAACGAAGTATTAAAATTTTAGAAGATTTAGATTTCTTTAATTTTAAAATAAGCGTTAAGGCTTCTGATATTTTTTTAGCAGTTAATGCTTACAGACAGCTTTCTAAAAAATGCGATTATCCACTTCATCTTGGAATAACAGAGGCTGGAAGTTACTTTGCCGGAACTATTAAATCTTCAATAGGAATTGGAATGTTATTAAGCGAAGGCATTGGGGATACGATCAGAATTTCTCTTTCTTCAGATCCAGTAAATGAAGTTAAAGCAGGACTTGAAATATTAAAAAGTTTAAATTTAAAAAATAGAGGTGTTAAAATAATTTCTTGCCCATCATGCGCAAGACAGGCTTTTGAAGTGATCAAGACTGTTGAGGTTTTGGAACAGAGATTGTCACACATTAAAGAACCCTTAACTCTTTCTATTATTGGATGTGTTGTGAATGGACCTGGGGAAGCTTCACAAACTGATATTGGTCTTACTGGAGGTGGCAAAGGAAATAATATGATTTACTTATCAGGCATAGCAGATCATAAGGTGCCTAGTGAAAAGATTATTGATCATATTGTAAGTCTTGTTGAGAAAAAAGCAGAGCAAATTAGAAATCAAGCACTTTAAATTTAAATGATACCTAGAGATAAAGTCGAGAACATCGTTAATAGATTCAATGAGCTTGAGCTCATTTTAGCAAAGCCAGATCTTAAAAAAGAAGAATTCGTTAGCAATTCAAAAGAATATTCAAATCTTAACGACATAATAACTTTTGCAAGGAGTTATTTAAAGGTTTTGGATGATCTAAAAAATACAAAAAATATTTTAGAAGACAAGGCTACAGATAAAGAGTTTTATGAAATGGCTGAGCTTGAGTTTAAAGAGTTAAAAAAAGAAGAGGAAGAATGTGTAAAAAGATTAAAAGTTTTCTTACTTCCAAAAGATGAGGCGGATGAGAAAAACGCTATTATCGAAATAAGAGCCGGTACAGGCGGACAAGAAGCAGCTTTATTTGCTGCAGACTTATTTAATATGTATCAAAAAGTTGCTGTTCTAAATGGTTGGAAAGTCGAAATTATAAATTTATCAAACAGTGAAGGTGGCGGTTATAAAGAAATTATAGCATCCATTGTAGGAAGAAACGTTTTCTCTAAATTAAAATTTGAATCAGGCGTTCATAGAGTTCAGCGTGTTCCTGATACCGAAACTCAGGGAAGAATTCACACATCAGCTGCAACCGTTGCAGTTTTGCCTGAGGCTGAAGAAGTTGATGTAAAAATTAATGATGCGGATTTAAGAATTGATGTTTTTAGATCGAGCGGTCCTGGAGGACAATCAGTTAATACAACAGATAGTGCTGTTCGAGTAACACACATTCCATCAGGAATTGTTATCTCTCAACAAGATGAAAAATCGCAACACAAAAATAAAGCTAAAGCTTTAAAAATTTTAAGATCTAGACTTTACGACTTACAAAGATCTCAACAAGAAAGTGAAAGAGCGAAAGCTAGAAAGAGCCAAATTGGAACAGGGGATAGATCTGAAAGAATTAGAACTTATAATTTTCCACAAGGTAGAGTGACAGATCATAGAATTAATATGACGCTTTATAAGTTAACAGATTTTTTAGCAGGAGATGCATTTAAAGAATTATCCGATGCAATACAAATCCAGTTCCAAGAAGAGCAATTAGAAAACTTGAAGATTTGAAATATATGCTAGTTAATGAAGCGATAACCTTTGCGGAGCAAGAATTAAAAAAGACTAATAATCTAAATTCAAGATTAGATTCTGAAATTTTAGTATCGCATTTAATTAATATCCCAAGGGAAAATATATATTCTAAATTAAAAGAAGATCTTCATCTTGATAAAGTTGAAAAATTAAAACAGCTAGTGAATAGAAGAGCAAAGAAAGAACCCATTGCCTATATTTTAAATAATAAAGAATTTTGGAGCACTAATTTTTATGTGGATCGCTCAGTATTAATACCAAGACCAGAAACTGAAGTATTAATTGATTTATTATTATCGAAAATTAGTAATAAAAATAAATATTTAGATGTTTTAGATATAGGAACAGGCTCTGGATGTATTTTAATTTCTTTATTAAAAGAACTAAAAAAGGCTAGGGGAGTAGGCGTAGATAAATCATCAAAAGCAATTGCTATTGCTAAAAAAAATTCTCTTTTAAATAAAATTGACAATAGAATATGTTTTAAAAATATCAGTTTAGAGCAGATAAATTTTGATAAAAAATTTGATATCATTGTCTCTAACCCTCCTTATCTATCTAATGTTTCATTAAAAAATTTAGACTTTGATATTAGACTTTACGAGCCAAAAGCTGCTCTGCAAGGAGGAGTTCAAGGAGTTGATTTATTAAATAAGATTATATATTTAGCCTCAAAGATTTTAAAAATAAATGGTTTGCTAGCTTTAGAAATTGGTGATAATCAGTTCCACATATTAGCGAAATATTTAAAAGAAAATCGCTTTAAAATTTTAAAGAAATATACTTTAATTAACAAACAAGTTCGTTGTTTATTAGCAACTAAACTTTAGAAAAAAATATAAGAATAACTAATAATTGACATTAAATGTAATCTATGGGAGTTTAAATACTTCCCTGAAATTAAAATAAAAACAATCAAACAACTTTAGAATAATTTAATTTAAATAATTGATGAATAGTTTTGTAAGAAGACCACCTAGAAGACGTCCAGAGCAAAGAAGTGGTGGTATGAGAAGACCTGGCGGAAGTAATGGTTTTAGAAGTAATCGACCTCAAAATATTGAACATTCTTTTAATAACAACGGTAACGGTGGTTATAGAAATAGTGGTTCAGCGCATGGAGCACATAAGCTTGTTGAAAAATATAACAACTTAGCAAGAGAAGCTTTAGCAAGTGGAGATATAATATTAGCAGAAAATTATTATCAGCACGCTGATCATTATATAAGAATGTCTCCTCCTCAAATTAGACCTGACAGAAATAACAATGAGACAACAGAAGCTACAGAGCCAGTAGAAATTATTAATAAAATTCCAGGTGTCCATTTGGACGAACCAGCAACTATTGCTGCTAATAATTCAGAATCAGCAGACGGAAATTCTTAAACTTAAAAGCCTATTTCTTTTTAATCGTTTCAGCAATTAAACTATCAATATTTCGTTTTTGTATTTCAAAGAAATTTTTATTATTACCCTCTAAAGGGGCTGCTGACGGAAGTTTAAGTGTTTGTGAATTTTGTTTTTTTCCACCTACGACAACTTCATAATGTAAGTGGGGACCCGTTGAGCTTCCCGTGCTTCCTAAATATCCAATCACTTGACCTTGCTGAACTTTAGCTCCTCTTCTTATTCCTTTAGCGTAATCTGAAAGATGAGCGTAATTGGTTTGATAAGTAGAACTATGCCTTACAGTTATAAATTTACCATAGCCACCTTTCCAACCAGCGTACTCAATTGTACCTGCCCCTGACGCCATCACAGGTGTACCAACAGCTGCAGCAAAATCTGTACCTTGATGCATTAAGTTATATCCCATAATGGGATGAATTCTAAATCCATAACGAGAAGATAATTTCGCTCCATTAATTGGAGTTCTCATTAAAGTTCTTTCAATACTTTTTCCTTCAGGAGTAAAATAACCAACCGCACCATTTGGATATTCATATCTGTACAAAACAATATCTTTATCGGAATTTTTTATTTCACTATAAATAATATTACCCGTACGTTGAGCAACTCCATCATCATCTAAAAACCTTTCATACAAGACTTTTATCTTGTCATTATTTCTAAGGTCACGTTGGAAATCGATTTCAAAACCGTAAAGTCTTGCAAACTGAGCAACAATAGAGTTTTCAATACCCGACTGTTTTGCGGTGCTGTATATTCCTCGGTCTATTGTTGTCTCAACAAAATGATTTTTTTTTGTTAAAATTTTTGTAATTCTTTTTGTTTCGTAAACATTATCCTTATTTAGAAATACGTGAATGGAAGTAATATTATCTATATTAACTGTTAGTCTTGAGAGAGAGTTTCCGTTTTTATCTTTTTTAATAACCAAATAAATTTTTTGGTCATTTCTTAAAGCGCCTGCATTATATTCTCTTCTTAAAGCATTCATGGCATTATTAACTTCATTAGAAGAAATTTTTTGCTCATAAAGAATTCTTTGAATTGAGTCACCGTTTCTTGCTTTATGTTCAATTTTTGCGGCGCCGGAATTGAATTGATTAAATAAAAAATCTTTAGCAGTTGATAGATTGTCTTCTAGCTCTTGATTTTTACTAAAGCCTTCACCGCCGCGCTGTTCAAAAGATTTTGCGATAAAAATAAAAATTAATAGTATGGGAACGATCAAAAACACCAAGCTTGGTTTGTAGCTGGGCCTGTAACTTAGTATCTTTCTATACATCTGGAGTTAAATATCTTATTAACTCTTTTGAGTCATTTCAAAGATCAATTTGAAGTTGTTTAGCGCATTATTCAGGCCAAAAAACAGCTTATTTACCTTGATTTAAATGGCTAATAGCTGTGTTGACTTAGCAACATTTTAGACGTACATACATCGTCCCTTGCCCTGAATAATTAATTATTTAGGGGCAAATTAATAAAAATTTAAATAAGACAAAAAGAAATCCTAACAGATTTCTTGTTGTCTTGTTGAGCTCTTTAAAAACGTAAATTAGGAAGAGAAGCGTGGACGGCTATATTTGTAAAAAAAATTTGGCTGTACACACTTCTATAAAAATACAAAAGTAATTTTGTACAAGCTGTTTTTAATTAAACAGATAGTAAAAGCTTGTGTACGCCGTTATTAAACTTGAGAGTTTGATCATGGCTCAGAACGTACGCTGGCGGCACGCCTAACACATGCAAGTCGAACGCAGTAGCAATACTGAGTGGCAGACGGGTGAGTAACATGTGGGAATCTGCCTTGTGGTTCAGGACAACATTGGGAAACCGATGCTAATACTGGATAAGCCCTTACGGGGAAAGTTTTAATGCCATAAGATGAGCCCGCATTTGATTAGTTAGTTGGTGAGGTAATGGCTCACCAAGACAATGATCAATAGCTGATCTGAGAGGATGATCAGCCACACTGGGACTGAGACACGGCCCAGACTCCTACGGGAGGCAGCAGTGGGGAATCTTGCGCAATGGGCGAAAGCCTG
>JBAXVU010000023.1:0-8389 GCA_037128905.1 Pseudomonadota bacterium
GATAAAAAAAACCTAGGCACAGCAAGTATATACAATTTAAATGTAACCGGAGCTAAAATTATAATTAATGCAAACATTACAACATTTGCAACGCAAGAATATCATGGCGCAGTATCAATTGGTGATAACAAAACTAACGGAACGGTTAGAACAATTTTAGCTGAATATACTGACAGTCCTACGATTACATTCTTTGGAACAATAGATGATAGCGCTGCAAATACTCATGACTTAATTGTAAAAGCAGTATCGTTAAATACAACTGGTTCTCAAGTTACTTTTGTAGGAGCGATTGGTTCAAAAACTCCATTGAAAAGTTTAACAGTCGCGCTTGGATCTCAAAATTCAGATCTTTCAAGCAAATACAGCGACATCAAACCTAATGAATATCTTGATGGGGTAGTGATCAATGCTAATATTACAACTTATAACAATCAAGATTATTTCACAAAAAGTGAAATTACAGTTACGACAACTTTAAAATGTATTAATGCGGGTTGTTCAATTAATTTTACAAAAAATAGTGGAGATCCAGGTAGTGGTGAACCAAAAAAATATCGTCCCCCTGGAGATGGTGTCATAGATACAAAACCTGCATTAAAATCTGCAGTGTATGAAACTACTGACTTACAACGTTTCTCTTCGAAAGTTGCAACTGAGATGGGTGATAGATCAGATAATAAAGTTTCAACAGGCGGAAGTATCAGCGTTGTATTCTGCGGAGCTGAGGATGATCTTATGAATCAGTTAAAGCAACGATGCGAAGATATTTAACTTAAAGGTTTTATATTAAAAATTATAAGATGCTCTAATCCAGGCTTGAACTTTTTTGTAATCATTGTCGGCGTTTAATTGTTCACCCGTTGATGTACGTAAAGGATTGTCACCAATTCTATAAGCTAAAGTTCCGTTCACATTTAAATCGTTGTATTTATAAGTTCCAGTAAGACCGGCTGCTGTTAAGTTGTAATTGTTTTTGGCATTGGTCTGTCCCTGCCAGTTTGAGTAAGGGTTGATGTATTGTTTTATAAATCCTGTGTCGATGAAAGGTCCAAAACTAAATTCTTTATTATAAGGATATTGTAATTCTGTTTTTAATATTACCCCTTGAGATCCTGAACCTTGTCCTGTTGGATAAGCTCTAACTGCATAAGGTCCTCCTAAGCTCAATTGTTCTGATGAGTTTAAGTTTTTATTAGCTGTTTGACCGTCCACAGATATTAACCAATTAGTGTTATTTAACTCAGGAATTGCTTGGTTTCTACTAACATTGAAAGCTAACTTTTCAAATGAACCTTTAGTTCTAGCCGCCGCACTATCCGATGCTTCTTGTGTGGCATCATTAATTTTTAATTGTCCGAAAGTTAAGTTAGTGCTGTAGCTGATTGAAGACCTGTCGCTATTATATACATAGCCACTTAAACCAGCGACCAAATTATTAATTTTATAATTACTGATCGTTGCTGATGTTAAAGAGTTAGTGTTCAAATAATCTTTAATCTCAAAGCCAACTTTAGCATTAGCACTTATCCTATCCGTTCTGTAAACGGGGTAAGTTGCATTGGCTCCATAAGTTTTAGCATTACCTTCGCTTTGATTAGTTGAGCTGAAGCTAGATAAAGTTTTGTAATTTAGCTTCGAGCCTTGCGCTGAAAGTTTTAGACCATCATATAAAACAGGTACCGTATAAGCACCTTGTACATAATCAGATCCTGAAGATCTAATTCCATTCACAGCAAATAAATCTCCAACTCCAGAAATGTTGTTAAAGCTTGCATTCGCTAGAGCTTGATTAGAACCTGTGGATTTAGAGCCATAGTTTGCAGCAGACACTTCCGCTCTAAAGAAAGCTGAGTCTTCAACAATCACGTTAAAGTTACTTTCACCTTCTTTCTTACCTTGCTCATAAGTTCCAACTGCACTGATCCCCGCTAAATCATTTAAGATAAATATTTTACGTTGTAGATCTTTGGTGTCGATGTAAGCAGAGTCGTTACTTTGGTTATCAACTTTAAAGTATTTTCTTACCGTCTCAGCAGACATTCTAGGATTTGGAGTTTTTTGCTCAACCACCACTTGACCTAAAACACCTTCGACGATTTTAATATTTACGATACCGTTTTTAATTTCTTGTTCAGGTAATAATGCTTTACCGATACGACTTTTACTTGCGTAATATTCCTGAATGTCAGCAGTTACATTTTGTAAATCTTCAAAGGTTAATGTTTTGCCTTTCCATTTTTCAACAAGGCTTTGTAATTCTTCGTTCGTTATTAATTTGTTACCGTTAAAATTAAAGTCTTTGATCTGTACGGTTTGCTCAGTGACAGCACCTTTTCTTTGCTCAACTGGCTTTTGAACTTTAGGTTGCGGAGGAGGCGCTGATTTTTTTAATTGTAATTCTAATTCTCTTTGTAAAATCGCACTGATGTTATCATTCGTTGCAGCTTGCGATGATGTTGTCCAAAGGAGTGCGCTAAAAAGTATTGAAAATTGTAGGTAAGGTTTTACAAATGTTAAATTAAATTTAGCACTCTTCATTACTAGTGCCGCTTAGCGCTATTTGCTAAAAATTCATAGTATTTATAAGGGTAATATTTTAAAAATGTATTATCGCTAACAAAAAATAAGGAGCAGCATAAATGTTAAAATCTATGGAAAAAATCTGGGCTAGAGCCACAGGTCATTTGATGGGTAACTCAGATGAAGAAAGACCTGATGTACCTATTTTAACCTTAAGAGAAGCAAGAATTGCTTTATATTTAAAAACTTTTTGGGTTGGTATACACGTGATTACTTGTCTATTTATTATCGCTAATATCATTTGGCATTGGTAAAAAATAAATAATTAATCTCAGATTAGTTGAAAATAATTTTTTGATATAGAATTAAACCATGGGAAATATTGTAGAATTCAAAAAACCAGACGGCAAAACTTCAAAAGGTTATTTAACGGAATCTAAAAAACTAGATAGCTAAAAAGGTTAAATTAAAAATTTAATTTCTAAGCTTTTTTCTTTGCTACTAAAGTTTTTTTCAGTTTAGCTTCTAATTTACTTTTTTGAGTTTGCAATTTTTTAATTTTTAAAGAAAGTTTAGTTATCTTTTTTTGAATTTTCTTTCTTTTTTTTGCTATTTTATTTGCTTTCATTTTTTTAACCTAAGTTTTAGTTTAACTAAGCCATAAGCTTAGAACATAATATAGTATTAACAATATTTAGTGATTTAGTCTTTAATTTAATTAATTTGGTCATAAAATTTTAACAATTCTGAGTTAAGGTTAAATGATGGCTGATGATCACAATCCAACATTTAAAGAAAACGTTGATGCTTTTGTTTTGAAGGCAAGCAAAGCTTTGAAATTGAGTGATGATTTGATTAATCATATTAGATCCACTCATTCAGTTCTACAGGTTAATGTTGGTATAAAAATAAAAAATAAAATAGAAAATTTTACAGGTTGGCGAGCAGTACATAGTGAACATCGTCTTCCTTCTAAAGGCGGAATACGTTTTTCAGCAGATGTTAACCAAGACGAAACAGAGGCTCTTGCGGCATTGATGACATACAAATGTGCCGTTGTAGATATTCCATTTGGCGGTTCAAAGGGAAGTTTGAAAATAGATCCAAAAAAATATTCAGAACAGGAATTGAAATCAATCACGCATATTTATGCTGAAAAACTTATTAAAAAAGGTTTTTTAAGTCCCGCTATAAACGTTCCGGCCCCTGATGTTGGTACAGGAGAGAGAGAAATGGTTTGGATTATGGATGCTTATAAAAATCTTTTTCCAAATGATATTAATTATTTAGCTTGTGTCACGGGTAAGCCCGTTGCTTATGGAGGAATTAGAGGAAGAGCAGCTGCCACTGGTAGAGGAGTTGAAGAATCTATACGTGAATATTTAAGACACGAAAAATTATATAAACGTACAAAACTTAATCCAATACTTTCAAAAAATAAAATTATCATTCAAGGATTCGGAAAAGTTGGAAAAAGTTTAGCTGATGAATTATTTACCAGAGATCAAGCAACAATTATTGCAATCGGAGAATACAATGGCTATTTGTACAATGAAAAAGGAATTGATATTGCTGAACTCATAAAACATTTTGATAAAACTAGAGATTTTAAAAATTTTAAAGGCGCAAAATTTGTAGATAAACCTCAAGATGTTTTAACAATTGCTTGTGATATTCTAATTCCAGCTGCTATGGAAGCTGTGATTAATAGAGAAAATGTTAATCAAATAAAAACAAAATTAATTGTTGAGGCCGCTAACGGCCCTGTAACTTATAATGCAGATGAAATTTTACATAAAAAAGGCATCGATGTTCTTCCTGACATTTATGTAAATTCTGGTGGTGTTGTGGTTTCTTATTTTGAATGGGTAAAAAATATATCTCACGTACGTTTTGGAAGACTTCAAAGACGATATGAGGAAAATAAAATGAATGAACTGATTACTGTCATTGAACAATCAACAGGAACAATTATCCCTGGAAAATACAAAAATAATGTCATACATGGCGCCCAAGAAATTGATTTAGTAAATTCAGGTCTAGAAGATGTGATGCGCGAAACATTTAAAGAAATATTAAAAAATATGAATACTTTAAAGAATATAAGTCTTCGTACCGCAGCGTATGCGATTGCACTAAATAAGTTGAAGCAATACCATAAAGATATGGGAGTAAGTAATTACCACTAATATTTGGTAATCTACAAGGCAGCGCCATGGTGTGTTGCAGACTCAGGAGACCTAACTTAAGCAGCCTTGTAGATTAATTATTACATTATATTTGTGTTGTTACAGATATATGAAATTTTAATGATATTTTTAAATCTAAAATTTTATCAAAATTCTACAATAAATTTTTTCAAAATCTTAGGAATCTAATCTTTAAATTAAAAAAATTTTGAGTTGCAAAAAGGGAGTAAATTTAAAAATTATAATGCCGAATACTAAAGAATTTAAACTAGTTTAAGTTGTAACGGTTACTTAAAAATGAGTATCTTTAATTATTCATTTAGATAGTCAAAAGGTATAAATCAGTTAAATTAAAATTTATGAAAAATATAATTGAATTTAAAAGACCTGACGGCAAAAGTTCAAAAGGTTATTTAACGGAATCTAAAAAAGATGCACCTGCCATCGTTGTCATCCAAGAATGGTGGGGGATGAATGATCAAATCAAAAAAGTTGCAGATACTTTAAAAGATGCAGGTTACCGTGCACTTGTTCCTGATTTATATAAAGGAAAATTAGCACTCGATGCTAATGAAGCTAAACATTTAATGACAGGACTTAATTTCTTAGATGCAGCAAGCGAAGATATTCGTGGCGCTGTTCAGTATCTAAAAAGCACAGGTTCTAAAAAAGTAGCCGTAACTGGTTTTTGTATGGGAGGCGCTTTAACATGTCTTTCCTCAGTTCATGTTCCAGAACTTGATTGTGGTGTTATTTGGTATGGCTATCCGCCACTTGAATTAGTGGATGCAGCCAAGATTAAAATTCCTCTAATGGGACATTGGGCAATTCATGACGATTCTTTTAAATTAGAGGGCGTTGATCAATTAGAGAAAAAATTAAAAGATGCAAAAGTTAACTTTGAATTCTTTAGATACGATGCAAAACATGCATTTGCTAATGAAGAGGCAGATGAAAAACATCTTCCTTATCTTAAATATAATGCTGAAGCTAAAAAACTAGCCTGGTCTAGAACCATCAACTTCTTAAAGAAGAACTTAGGTTAACTTTTATTTTTGTCATAATAGACATGACACAAACTCCAAACATTCACAGCATTTATACTTCTTCTAATGCAGGCTCTAAAATGGTCAGCAAAGATAAAGTTAAGCTTGTTAAAGGCATTGGCATTGAAGGGGATAGATATGCTTTGGGTGTGGGTGCTTTCTCAAACTCAGATCCTAAAAAAAATAGAGATATAACTTTAATTACAAAAATTGGCATTGATACTTCTAATCGGTTGTTAACATACGATGGTTTAGCTGAGTTTGATATGAGTGAGACGAGAAGAAATGTGGTCATCGATCAAATACAGCCGAATGAATTAAATGCATTAGTTGGAAAAGTTTTTTATTTAGGAAAAATTAAATTAAAAGGTGAAGAATTATGTGATCCTTGTGAGCGTCCTTCAAAACTTGCAAATAAAAAGGGGTTTAAAAATGCCTACGATAATAATGGCGGTATTAGAGCGCAAGTTTTAGATTCTGGAGAGATTACAATTGGTGATTTATTAGTGCCCGCTTAGGACTATGCCTTTCTTTAATAAACACTTATATTAGAAAAAAATTTATGAAAGTTTATATCATTCACGAAAATGAAGAGTGGACTCTCCCTTTAAAAGAGCATTTGCAAAAATTATCTGTGCCCTTTGAAGATTGGCACATGGATAAAGTAAAATTGAATACGGATTCAGAGCCACCGCTTGGTGTATTTTATAATAGAATGAGCGCTTCATCCCATGCAAGGGGGCACAGGTATGCACCTGAATATACTGCGGTTATTTTAAATTGGTTAGCAGCACACAAGAGAAGAATTATAAATGGTGAAAATGCTTTATCGTTAGAGATTAGTAAATCACTGCAATACAAAAGATTAAAAGAACATAATATTAAAACACCAAGATCGATTTTTTGTTCAGGAGTTGAGGGGATTTTAAAAGCTGCAGATAATTTTACAAAACCCTTTATTACAAAACATAATAGAGCAGGGCGTGGTCTTGGCGTTAAGTTATTTCAAAATAAAGCAGAATTAGAAATTTATGTTAAAGGCAAAAACTTTGAAGATTCAATTGATGGGATTACAATTTTACAAGAATATATTGAGGCAGATCCTAAAGTCATTACTCGTTTAGAATTTATTAATTCAAAATTTTATTATGCAGTGCAAGTGGATGCGAGCGATAGCTTTGAATTGTGTCCCGCGGATGCTTGTAATATCGAAGAACAATTTTGTCCAACCAACCCAGATGGTAGTAAATTTATGATCGTTAAAGATTATAAAGATCCCATCATTGAAAAGTGCGAAAAGTTTTTAAAAGCAAATAACGTAGAAGTTGCAGGGATTGAATATATTAAAGATAAAAACGGAGTTAGTTACACGTACGATGTGAATACGAATACAAATTATAATTCTCTTGCAGAGAAGAAAACGACTTTATCTGGAATGAGAATGATTGCGGAATTTCTTAAATCGGAACTTAATAAATTGAAAGCAAACCTTAATTAAGGTCCTCTTAATTAAGAGGAACTTAACTTAGATTTCGTTTCTTCCTGAGATTGCTAAAAAGTCTCTTCTTTCGCTAACGCTTAAGCCTCTTGGCAAAACATTAGTTGCTTCTTTTTTTTTTGAAGACTTGAAAAGTTTAGCAATAAACCCTTCTTTTTTTACGTTAGAATTTGTTTTGTTAACAAATGCCAACTCTGTGTTTGTATATATCATGCGCACTATATAGAGACCAATTGGGACAAGATTGCGTCCACAATGTGAAATTTTTGTTACAATTCAATAATTTTTTAACTTAAAATTAGATAAATAGTTCTCGATGAAAAGAAGACGATTATTGATGCTACAAGAAAAATAATGATTTGAGGTTTAACTTTAGAAGAAAGTTTGGCTGCTATTGGAGACATAACGATTCCGCTTAAAATAAGTCCAGCAATAGCCTCCCATTGAATAAATTGTATTAAAAAAGCAAGGGAAACGCCTGTTACAGCGCTCAGTAAAAACTGCGCGGTATTAACTGCTGCAACCACTTTTTTAGGCTCATAACCAAATTTAAGCAGTGTTGAAGTTAAAATTGAACCCCAACCGCCACCTGCAATTACATCTAGACAACCCGCAATTCCTGCAATGGGTGATATTCTTTTAATCTTATAAATATGACTAAAGTTAATTTTATCAAATACTTTATCAAACAAGACGATACCAATAATTAATAAGTAAATAGAGATCCACAACGAAAGATATGGAATCTTTATTTTACTAATCAAATAAATTCCAAGGATTGCACCAATAATACCTGGCAAAAATATTCTTCTAAATAACTTAAGATCAAGATTGCCGATCTTCCAGTGATTTAGAGCTGAGGAGCCGCTGGTAAAGATTTCTGCAATATGCACATAAGCAGAGGAGACAATGGGAGGAATACCATATCCAAGCAAGAAAGAAGATACCGAAGGACCATAACCAACTCCTAAACTACTTTTAACAAAACTTGCAAAAGCACCAAATAATAAACACCAAAAAAATGTTTTAATATCCACTTCATCAATACTTGTATTGTAAAGATTGAGAACAAAAAAAACTCCACCAACAATAAATAGTAGGGATAGAAAACGAAAGACGTTATTTTTCATTAA
>JBAXVU010000024.1:0-8189 GCA_037128905.1 Pseudomonadota bacterium
ATAATAAAGATTTAATTAAAATAAAAGAGGATGAGAAAACAATTTATCGAAGAAAAAATATTTCAATTGTTTATCAGTTTAATAATCTTATCTCTGATCTTAAAGCAGTAGATAATGTTGTTTTACCTTTATTGATTAATAATATTAATAAAAATGTAGCTTTTGTTAGAGCAGAACAATTGCTTTCAAAGCTTGGATTAAAATCTAGATTAAATCATTATCCTCATGAATTATCAGGGGGCGAACAGCAAAGAGTTGCAATTGCCAGAGCATTAATTAATGAACCCGAACTTATTCTTGCAGACGAGCCTACAGGAAATTTAGATAACAAAACTGCAAACGAAGTATTTGAAATACTCTTAAGTTTAAAATCTAAAGAAAGATTAATTATTTTTGCAACCCATAATAGAGAATTATCTAATAAAGCTGATATTCAGTTAGCTATTCAAGATTCTAATGTTAGAATTTTGAAATAGAAAAATGAGTCTCAAAGATATTACTTTTAACCACTTTAAAATTCACACACAGTACTCAATCTGCGAAGGAGCTGTGAAGATTGAAGATCTTGCAAAGTATGCAAAGCTGACAAAGTTTTTATCCCTTGGAATATCAGACTCTTATAACTTAAGTGGAGCTTTAGAATTTTCTGAAGATTTAGCAAAAGTAGGTGTTCATCCAATTATCGGTACTCAGCTTAATATAAAGACTGAAAATGTTATCGGTAAAGTATCGCTTATTGCAAAGAATGAGCAGGGTTATAAAAACTTATTAAAACTTTCTTCAAAGTCTTATCTCGATATTAACGCAACGGACGCCCCTCATTGTTCTATTAAAGATTTACTTGATTACAGTAGTGGTCTTTTTATTTTATTAGGAGGTAACAACACTTTAACATCCAAGCTTATTCTTAATAACCAGGATAAAATATTCTTAAACAACGTTAATAAAATTAAATCTGCTTTTAAAGATAATCTATTTTTTGAAATTCAAAGACACAATGAAGCCAATGAAGACAGAATAGAAAATTTTCTAGTTAGCAACGCAAGATCTTTAAAAATACCAATTATCGCTTCACAAGAAGTTTTTTATATTCATCAAGACATGTATGAGGCTCATGATGCTTATATTTGTATTGGACAAAAAGCTTATGTCGAAGACAAGAATAGAATTAGTTACTCAGATCAGCATTATTTAAAAAGCAATGAAGAAATGTTAAAATTGTTTGCTGATTTGCCCGATGCTTTAGAGAATAATAATAACATAAGGTATCAGTGTCTTTACAGGCCATTGCCAAGCAAACCTTTACTTCCAAATTTTATTTCAGGTGCTGAAAATAATATAGAAAAAGTTTTACAGGATCTTGCTTTGAAAGGATTAGATATAAGATTAAACGAGGTTGTTTTAAAAAATATAACCGATCCTAAGCAAATTGAGGATACTAAGAAAATTTATTTAGAAAGATTAAATTATGAAGTAAAAATGATTAACCAGATGAAATTTTCTGGTTATTTCCTAATTGTTTCTGATTATATTTTATGGGCTAAAAATAATAATATTCCTGTAGGACCGGGCAGGGGTTCTGGTGCTGGATCTTTAGTTGCCTGGGCATTGTCTATTACTGAACTTGATCCAATTAAATTTGGATTAATTTTTGAACGTTTTTTAAATCCAGACCGAATTTCAATTCCAGATTTTGATATCGATTTTTGTCAGGAAGACCGTGACAAAGTTATTAATTATGTAAAAAACAAATACAAAGGTGGAGTTGCGCAGATTATTACATTTGGAAAACTTCAAGCCAGAATGGCAATACGTGATATTGGTCGTGTTATAGGTCTTCCTTATAGCGTTGTAGATTCACTTTCTAAAATGATCCCATTCGATCCTTCAAGACCTTTGTCATTGCAAGAGTCTGTTGCGTTAGAGCCAAGAATTCAAGAGGCACAGAAGAATGATCCAAAAATTGATAAATTAATTAAGCTAGCAATTAAACTTGAAGGCCTTTACAGAAATATTGCAACTCATGCTGCAGGAATTGTTATAGCTGACAGACAAATAGAAGAAGTGGTTCCTTTATATAAAGACTTTGGTTCAGAAAACGATATTCCAGTAACTCAGTTTGATATGAAGTGGTCGGAGAATGCGGGGCTAGTTAAGTTTGACTTCTTAGGACTTAAAACACTTACGGTTATTAAAAAGACAATCAATTCACTTAAAGAAAATAATATTAATGTGAATTTAAAAGATCTTCCTCTTGATGATCCAAAAACATTTGAGCTTTTGTGTTCAGGAGAAACTATGGGTGTGTTCCAGTTAGAAAGCTCTGGAATGAGAGAGGTTTTAAAGCAGATGAAACCTAATAAATTCGAAGACATTATCGCACTCGTTGCTCTTTTTAGACCGGGTCCGATGCAAAACATATCTAAATACAACAACTGTAAGCATGGCATAGAAAAACCAGATTATCTTCATCCTAAAATAGAACATATTTTAAAAGAGACTTACGGGGTTATTATTTATCAAGAACAGGTGATGCAGATTGCTCAATCCCTTTCAGGATTTTCTGCAGGTAAAGCCGATATTTTAAGAAAAGCGATGGGTAAGAAAAAATCTGCAGAAATGGAAAGGCAGAAAAAAGATTTCATAGAAGGAGCTGTTAAAAACGGAATTACCAAAGATCAAGCGGTTTACATATTTCAATTAGTAGAAAAGTTTGCACAGTACGGATTTAATAAAAGTCATGCCGCAGCCTATGCATTAATTGCTTATCAAACTGCATACTTAAAAACTCATTATCCTCTTTATTTTGTATCAGCTTCTATGAATTTGGATTTAGCGAATACAGATAAATTAAATGAATTTTATGAAGAGTTAAAAAGATTAAAAATTGATGTTATTTTGCCATCAATCAATGAGTCATATGCAGATTTTGTTGTTAAACAAAATAAAGTTTATTACGCGTTATCAGCTATTAAAGCTGTCGGTTATGAATCGGTTAATCAAATTATTTTAGATAGAAATAAAAATGGTCAATTTAAATCATTAGAGGATTTTATTTTAAGAATTGATTCAAAATTAATTAATAAATTACAAATGGAAGGATTGATAAAGTCAGGAGCTTTCGATTGTTTAGAAAAAAACCGCAAATTCTTATTCGATGCTGTCCCTGAAATTATTAAGATTTCTAAAAATTATAAAGAATCAAATCTTTTACAAGATAATCTGTTTGGTAATGACAAAAATAGTCGTCTTCCATCTTTAGAAAATCTTGTAAGTAAAAATGAAACTTGGAATCAGAATGAAAAAATGAAAAATGAATTTGAGTCCATTGGTTTTTTTATAAGCGAACATCCACTTTTAAATTATGAAAAAGTATTAAAAGCCTACAATGTAAAGAGATTTGCAGATATTTCTGAACATGATTTAAATAAAGAATTTGTTTTATCTGGAACTTTAATGGCAATTCAAGAAAAGAAAACTGCAAAGGGTCAGCCTTTCGCAATTATTAAATTGAGTGATTTAAGTCGAATGTATGAATTATTTATTTTTTCTGAAACATTATTGGCCAATAGAGATAAATTAATTCCTGGCAATTCCTTTTTAGCAAATATTATTAAAGAAAAGATGACTAACGGCACAACAAGATTAACAGTTAGAAAATTAACGGAAATTAATTCAATCAAAGAAGCAAAAATTAACAAAGCAGAAATTATTATTAAAGATCTTGGTAGTATTAATGAGTTGAAAAAAATCTTAAAGGACAATGGAGATACTAAA
Organism: Pseudomonadota bacterium; assembly: GCA_037128905.1. GTDB lineage: Bacteria > Pseudomonadota > Alphaproteobacteria > Pelagibacterales > Pelagibacteraceae > Fontibacterium. The sequence continues at coordinate 3,778 of JBAXVU010000024.1, forward strand.
GTTTCAATTAGAATGAATTCTAAAGACAAGAACTACGTTTTTAATCTTAAAAATAACAAACTAATTGATGCTTCTATAGTTAGCGTTTTAAATAGCTCTGGTTTTGAGTGTAAAATTCACTAGTATTAACTTGTGTTTTTCCTAAATTTTAATATAAAACCCTAAAAATTCGCACACAGTTGTGGGTAGCAATACCCCCCGGTCCAATAAAGGCAGAAACTGTGGTGGAAATAACCGGAGAAAAAAAAGATGAATATACCTACTGCGTCTGTAAAAGAGCTTTTAGAAGCTGGCGTGCATTTAGGTCACAAGACTTTTAGATGGAATCCAAAAATGAAGAAATTTATTTTTGGAGAAAAAAACTCAATCCACATTATCGATTTACTTCAAACAGTAAAATTATTGAACAATGCAATGCTAGAAATGCACAAGTGCGTAGCATCTGGTGGTAAAATTTTATTTGTTTCTACAAAGAAACAAGCAAGCGAGCTGATCGCTGATGTTGCTAAAGAGACAGGACAATTTTTTGTTAATCATAGATGGCCAGGTGGAATGTTAACTAACTGGAAGACTATCAGTAATTCAATACGAAGATTAAAAAAACTTACTGAAGAGCTTAATAAAGAGAATAAAGGCTTTACGAAAAAAGAGCTTATTAAGATGAGCCTTGAGCGTGATAAATTAAATAGATCCTTAGGTGGAATTGCTGACATGAAAGGCGTTCCTAATATGATATTTGTCATCGACACAAATATTGAATCTTTAGCTATCGCTGAAGCTAAGAAATTAAGAATTCCAATAGTTGCGGTTGTTGATAGCAATTCTAATCCTGATGACATTGATTTTCCAATTCCAGGAAATGATGATGCCAGAAGATCTATAAATCTTTATTGCGACTTAGCTAAAAAAACTATTTTAGACGCTAAGCAAAATATTAAAATAGTAGAGCCTGTTGAGGAAGAAAAACCTAAAAAGGTTACTAAAGAAGTAAAAACTAAAGAGTTTAAAATTAAACCAAAAAAAGATTCTGAAAAAACAGAAGAAACTTTAAAAAATTAAAAAAGTTTATTCAATGTCAGACAATCTAGCAAAAGTTAAAGAGCTTAGAGAATTAACAGGAGCAGGAATTCAAGACTGCAAAACTGCTTTATCTGAAAATAATTTTGATATTGAAAAATCAATTGAATACTTACGTAAAAAAGGAATAACTAAAGCTGCAAAAAAATCATCAAGAGATGCAGCTGAAGGCCTTGCTGTTATCGCTTCTAACGATACTAAAGCTTGCGTATTGGAAATTAACTCAGAAACAGACTTTGTTGCAAAAAATAATGAGTTTATTAATTTCTGCTCTGAAGTTTCAAAGGTTGCTCTTGCTAATAATTTTAATTTAGAAACATTAGCCAATGCTAAGATTAACAATTCTTTAATTAAAGATCAGTTAGTTAATTTGATCGCAAAAATCGGCGAAAATATTAAAATTAGAAGAATTTCTTATTTAGAAAGCTCAAAGGGTGTTCTTGGAAAATATATTCATAATCAACAAAATGAAAATATGGGAAAAATTGGAGTTTTGATTTCAATTGATTGTGAAAATAAAAATAAAGAAATATTAGATTTCGCGAAAAGAGTTTGCATGCATATAGCTGCAATGTCACCAATGTCTTTAACTGAAAAAGATTTAAACGTTGATTTTATTAATAAAGAAAAAGAAATTTTGAAAGAAGAGCTTAAAAATCAAGGTAAAAAAGATGATATGATTGATAAAATCCTAGTTGGTAAATTAAAAAAAGTGATATCCGATAACACTTTAATGGGTCAAAAATGGATACATAACCAAGATCTAACAGTGGAGCAGGCAGTTAGCGAATTTGCAAAAGAAGTTAAACAAAATTTATCTATTAAATCTTTCGTAAAATATAAAGTAGGCGAAGGCATCGAAATTAAAAAAAGTGATTTTAACGAAGAAGTAAAATCTTTAGCAGGAGCTTAAAATGATCATTAAAAAAATAGAAGAAAGAATGAATTTATCTATCCTTTCTTACGCTAAAGAGTTGTCAACTATTAGAACAGGAAGAGCAAATCCTAAAATGCTAGATAGTATAAAAGTAGATTCTTATGGTCAAAAAATGCCAATAAGCCAAGTTGCTACAATTTCAGTTCCTGAGCCTCAAATGATTAATGTTCAGGTGTGGGATAAAGGAAATGTTTCCGCTGTAGACAATGCAATTAGAACTTCAGATTTAAACTTAAACCCATTAGTTGATGGACAGTTATTAAGAATTGCCATTCCAAAACTTACAGAAGAGAGAAGAAAAGAGTTAATAAAAATTTTAAAAACAATAGCTGAAAAAGCTAAAGTTTCTATAAGAAATATTAGAAGAGATTCATTAGAGGAATTAAAAAAAGATCAAAAAGATAATTCTTTAAGTGAAGATGATTTAAAAAAGAACTCTAACGAAGTTCAGAAAATAACAGACATAAAAATTGCTGAGATTGATAAAAAATTAAACGAAAAAGAAGTTGAAATTTTAAAGGTATGAACCTTCCTGCCCATATTGCCATTATTATGGATGGCAACGGTCGTTGGGGACTAAAAAAATACAATGATAGAAATAAAGGACATTATTACGGACTGCAAAATGTTAACGAAGTCATTAAAAATTCTATTAAATTAAATATTAAATATTTAACACTTTATACTTTTTCCACAGAAAACTGGAATCGTCCTAAGCAAGAAATAGATTATCTTTTTTTTTTATTCCAATTTTTTTATAAAAAAAATTTTAATAAATTAAATAAAGAAAATATTAGAGTAAAATTTATTGGTAATTTAAATTCTATTCCAAAAAAATTAAAAAAAATTATTAATATTGTTGAAAGTAAAACAAAAAAAAATACTAGAATGACAGTTTGTTTTGCATTTAATTACGGATCAAGGTCAGAATTAGTTAATTCAGTAAATAAATCCATTAAAAATTTACAAAAGATAAAAAAAGTAACAGAAGAAATGATTTCTAAAAATTTATATACTGCAAAAATACCTGACCCAGACATCTTGATTAGAACAGGAGGGTATCAAAGATTAAGTAATTTTTTATTATGGCAATTGTCTTACTCAGAAATTTTTTTTTTAAAAAAAAGCTGGCCAGATTTTAACTATGTTGATCTAAAAAAAATTGTTAATAAATTTAGCAGTATAAAAAGAAATTTTGGTAGTATTGATGAGTAATTTTCGTAAAAGATTTTTAGTTTCTTTAGTCGCTTTTCCTATTATCTATTTGTTATTATTTGTTCCCTTAGCCTTTAACGTTATAATTATTATTGTTTTCTTAGCGTGTATTTACGAGTGGAATATAATTTTTAAAAAAAAAAATTTAATTTATTTTTCAGGCTTGTTAATTTTTATAATATTTTTATTAATTTCAATTAAGGTTTATAATTTAAAAAATTATAATTTAAATTTTTTATGGTTAATCCTTATTACATGGTTAACTGACATTGGTGGGTATATCTTTGGAAAATTTATTGGTGGACCTAAGTTAACCAAAATTAGTCCTAATAAAACCTGGTCAGGTGCTTTAGGATCTTTTGTTTTAAGTCAGTTTGCTTTTTTAATATTTTATCTAGAACCACATTTTACTTACGGATTTTACATTTTTGTTATTCAGTTATTTTTATCTTTTATAGGGCAGATAGGTGATTTGTTAATGTCATATATTAAAAGGAAAAATAATATTAAAGACAGTTCAAAGTTAATTCCAGGACATGGAGGTTTTTTAGATCGTCTTGATGGATTAATTTGGATTATGATTTTTGGAAGTTTGTTATTTTTATGAAAAAAAAAGTTTGTATATTGGGATCCACGGGTAATATCGGGCAACTAACTTTAAAAATAATTGAAAATAACAAAAAAGATTTTAAAGTTTCGTTACTTAGCGGCAATAATAATTATAAACTTTTATTAAGTCAGGCTAAACAATTTAATCCAAAGTACATCTATTCTACTAATGACTATTTAATTAAAAAAATACAAAATTTTTGCAAACAAAAAAAAATAATTATTATTAGAGATATAAAATTAATAAACAAAAGAGATAGATTTGATATTTCTGTTACAGGAATATCAGGAATTGCAGGATTGGTTCCTACGATAAATATTATTAAGCACTCTAAAGAAATCGCTATAGCAAACAAAGAAAGTATTATTTGTGGTTGGCAATTTATTAAAAAGGAATTAAAAAAATATAATTGTAAATTTATTCCCTTAGATTCAGAACATTTTTCGATTTATAATTTAATTCAAAATAAAGATAAAAAAAGCATTCAAAATATATTTTTGACAGCGTCTGGAGGACCTTTTTTTGGTAAAAAAATAAATTTAAAAACTGTCAGTCCAGTAGAGGCCACTAAAC
>JBAXVU010000025.1:0-8018 GCA_037128905.1 Pseudomonadota bacterium
TGATATTTAACTAATCCTAATACTTTTTTTTGTTTTTTAAGATTATTAGGAAGAATTTTTATTATTTCGTTAGAGTGATTGGCAAAAATTATATAATTGTAATTTATGATTTTATTATGAATTTTTATACCAACCTTATCTTTAAGTATTTTTATTGATTTAATGTTGGAATTTAAGAAAAATTTAATATTTGTTATGTTTTTAATTTTTTGAATATATTTATTGCTTCCAAATTTGATAACTTTCCACTGAGGGCGAAAAAAAATATTTACTAGGCCATGATTGATAAAAAACTTAATTAAAAAGCCAGTTTTATAGTTTTTAACTTTATTTATAGGATTTGACCAAATGGAGGCACACATAGGGTATAAGTAATATCTTTTGAACTCTTCAGTAAAATTAAATTTTTTAAGAAATGTATTAATTTTTAACTTTAAAAAAGAATCTCTATTAATTTTTGCTAAAAAATTAAATTTTATAATACCAGTTAATATTCTAAAAAATTTTATTGAGAAAAAGTGTTCGTTTTTAATTATAACACTTTTAAAATTTTTTCCTGACCATTCAAAATTTTCATGAGGATAGTTTACCGAAAAACTCATATTGGTATTTTCTGATTTTATTTTTAATTTATTTAAGAAATTTATAAAATTTGGATAAGTTTTATTATTAAAAACTATAAATCCACTATCTATAAAATATTTTTTACCATCTTCATTTATTTTATGAGTATGAGTATGACCGCCAAGATATGAATTTTTTTCATAAATATGCACCTCATATTTTTTATGCAATTCGAACGCAGCAGTTATACCAGAAATCCCACTGCCTATAACGGCAATTTTTTTTTTCATTTTTTTAATTCTTTAAATGCCTCTAGAGCTGCTTTTCTAGCTTCTTCATGTTTAACAATTGGGTAAGGATAAGTTTTTCCTATTATAATTTTATTTTTATTTTGTAACTCATCTGGCATTTCCCAAGGCTTATGCAGAAATTCATCTGGAATATTTATTAATTCTGGACACCATTTTTTTATATAGAGACCTTTTGGATCAAATTTTTCTCCCTGCAATATAGGATTAAAAATTCTAAAATAAGGAGCAGCATCTGCTCCTGTACCAGCAACCCATTGCCATCCAGCAACATTGTTTGCAAGATTGAAATCTAATAACGTTTTTCTAAAATATTTTTCGCCTTCACTCCAATGAATTCTTAAATGTTTTACCAAAAAAGAGGCAACTATCATTCTTACTCTATTGTGCATCCATCCTGTTTCGTAAAGTTCTCTCATACCAGCGTCTACAATAGGATAGCCTGTTAATCCCTTTTTCCATTTTTTTAATAAATTATTATTTATATTCCATTTAAATTTATCAAAATCTTTTCTGAGGTTATTTTTTTCCATTTGTGGAAAATTATGAAGCAAAGAATGACAAAATTCTCTCCAGCCAAGTTCATTTATATATTTTCTAAATCCTATTTTTTTATTTTTAATTTCCAAACATTTTTGCATTATTCTATGAACTGATATTTGACCAAATTTCAGATATGGAGATAATTTAGATGTTCCATTAATAGAAGGGATATCTCTATTATAAGCATAATTTTCTATAGAATTTTTTATAAAATTATCTAATGTTTTTTCTGCATTCTCTTCACTAGGTTCCCAATATTGTTCAAATTTCTTATACCAATCTTTTTTTGGATATATGAATTCAAATTTATTACTTTTTATTGAAGTTGAATTATTTTTTTTGGATAATTTAATGTCATTATTATTGTATTGAAGATAATTATTTAGATAATTTTGTTCAGCTTTTTTCCAATAGTGCGTAAAAACTTTAAATGGCGTTCCGTCATCTTTCTTTATTTTTTCAATGGGATTAAGTAAATTTGACTGAAATTCCTTAAATGGAACCTTGTTTTCTTGCAGTAAAATCTTTACACTTTCCTCTGTAATATTTTCATAAATATTACAGGATTTATTCCAATAAAAATTATCAATTGCGATGTTTTTTATTAAATCTTTTATATTTTTTTCGGTATTTCCTTTAATTACGTCAAGTAAAATATTTAAATTACCTAATTTTTCTTCAAAAATTTCTAAAGATTTAGCAAGCCACCACTTCTGAGCCTCGCATAGATCGTATGCATCTTTATCATATATATAGATAGTTTTTTTTATTCTATTTTTGTCATTAAATAAGGCTTTAAGTGCTTGGTTATTAGATATTCTAAAATCATCTTTTAACCAGAACAGTGAGCAGGACATATTTTTTATATTTTTTTTAATTTTATGTCTTGATTTATTATTTAAAAGTAAGTTTAATCAGTTTTTATTATTTAAATAAAGGGATCAATGTCTTTAGAATTAAATCAACACTTAGGAAAACAGCTTCGCTCAAGAAGAGCCGCTTTAGGTCTTACGCAAACTCAAGTTGCTAAGGCTATCAACGTAACATTTCAACAAATTCAAAAATATGAAAAAGGAACTAATGGAGTTAGCTCGAGCAGATTGCTGCAGTTGGCCAATTTTTTAAAAGTACCTGTTAAATATTTCTTTGAAGAATTTAAGGATTTCCAAAATTTAGATTCACAAACAAGCAAAGACAATTCTTTAGAATCTTTTGTTGCCAAATTGTCAGAAGTGGAAAAAGAAAAACTTTTAAACATTTTGCATTCAAGCAAGAAATTATCAAAAACTGCATAATTTTCTTTTGGCTCCCCGAGCAGGACTCGAACCTGCGACCAATTGATTAACAGTCAACTGCTCTACCAACTGAGCTATCGGGGAATAAAAAAAGCACAATACGATTTTTTTTTTTAAAAACAATATTAATTTTGGAGGCCACGCCCAGAATCGAACTGGGATACAAGGATTTGCAGTCCTCTGCGTAACCATTCCGCCACGTGGCCATATTTTTTCTGTATTATTTTCTAATAGCTATCGTGTATATATATTTAGTTTTCTAAACTCGCAAATATTATGCAACACAGTACTCGACAATTAAACATGATTGAAAGCCAATTAAGGCCTAATAATATCATAGATGAGAATTTAATAACTGCATTTCAAAAAGTGAAACAAGAAAATTTTTTACCAGAAGAGTTAAAAAAATTATCTTATATAGATGATCATATAAGTTTTTCTAAAAAAAGTTTTATTTTAAAGCCTCTTATTTTTGCAAAGTTTTTAAATATTTTAAAACTAGAATTGTCAGATCTTGTTTTAGAGATTGGATCAGGCGGAGGTTATACAGCCTCTATTTTGTCCAATTTAGTTAATACCGTTTATTCGGCTGAGGAAGATAAGACTGTTTATGATTTAACCATGAGAAACGTAAAAAATAGTAAACTTACAAATATCAAATTTTTTTCTTCTGATTATAAGCAATTAAATATTCCTGAACTTAAGTTTGATAAAATTATTATTAATGGTTCTGTAAATGGCGACCCTGTTAATTTGTTAGATAAATTAAAAATAAACGGAAAGTTAATATGTATTTTGAAAGCTGAATCTTCCTCAAATATTTATCTATATAATAAAAAAATAAGTGGATATGAAAAATTAAAGATTACAAATGCCAGTTCGCCTATTTTAATAAATTATATCGATAAAGAAGAATTTAGTTTTTGATGTTAGAAGAAAATTATAATCATTTAGAAATTGAAGATAGAATTTATAATTTTTGGGAAACTCGAAAGTTATTTCAGCCTAAAAAAAATAATAACAAAAAATACTTTTCTATAGTTATACCACCCCCAAATGTTACAGGCAGTTTGCACATGGGTCATGCTCTTAATAATTCTATTCAAGATTTATTAGTTAGGTTTTATAGATTAAAGGGTTATGAAACTTTGTGGCAACCAGGAACTGATCATGCCGGAATAGCAACTGAGCTTGTTGTTGAAAAAAAACTTAATGAAAAAAATCAATCAAAAAGTACATTAGGTAGAGAAAAATTTCTTAAAGAAGTTTGGGATTGGAAAGAACATTCTGGAAATTTAATTATAAATCAACTTAAAAAATTAGGCTCATCATGTGATTGGTCTCAAACCCGATTCACTATGGACAAAGATATGTCGTCTGCAGTGATAAAAGTTTTTTTAGAACTTTATAAAAAAAAACTTATTTATAAAGATTTAAAATTATCTAACTGGGACCCTTTATTAAAAACAGCAATTTCGGATCTTGAGGTTGAACAAAAAGAAGTAAATGGAAAACTTTATTATATTAAATATTATTTGAATAAAAATGATTTTATAACAATAGCAACTACAAGACCAGAAACAATCTTTGCCGATTCAGCAATAGCTGTTAATTCTAAAGATAAAAGATATAAAAAATTAATAAATAAATTTGCCAAAATACCTCTTATTGAAAAATCAATTAAAATTATTGCAGATGATTATGCTGATCCTAATCATGGATCTGGAGCAGTAAAAATTACGCCGGCTCATGATTTTAATGATTACGAAGTTGGGATAAGACATAATTTAGAAAAAATTAATATTTTAGAACCTGATGGAAAATTAAATCATAGTTGTCCCAAAAAGTACCAAGGAATAGATAGGCTAGAGGCAAGAAAATTAGTAGTAGAAGATTTAAAATCAGGAAATTTTTTAGAAAAAGAAGAGTCAATAAAACATAGCGTTCCTTACGGTGATAGATCAAATTCTGTTATTGAGCCCTATCTTACAGAACAGTGGTTTTTAAATGTTAAAAAATTATCAAGCGATGCTTTGAAAGCAGTTAAAAATAAAAAAACTATTTTTTTTCCAGAATCGTGGACGAAAACTTATAATTTATGGTTAAAAGATATTAAACCATGGTGTATTTCTAGACAAATATGGTGGGGGCATCAAATTCCTGTTTGGTACGGAGAAAATGGCAAAATTTTTGCAGCAGCAAATAAAGTAGACGCTCAAAAACAGGCCGATAAATTTTATAAAAAAAAAAATTCGCACATAGAGCAAGATATCAATGTTCTCGATACTTGGTTTTCATCAGCGCTATGGCCATTTGCAAGCTTAGGATGGCCTAACAAAACTTATAATCTTAAACGATTTTACAAAACATCAGTATTGGTAACAGGTTTTGATATTTTATTTTTTTGGGTTGCAAGAATGATGATGATGGGTTTGTTTGTAACAAAAAAAGTTCCCTTTGATAAAGTTTATATTCACGCTCTAGTAAGAGATGAGCATGGACAAAAAATGTCCAAGTCAAAAGGAAATGTCATTGATCCTTTGGAGTTAATTAAAAAATATGGAGCAGATGCTTTAAGATTTACATTAATGTCAATGGCTTCTCCAGGAAGAGATGTAAAACTTTCAGAAGATAGAGTTAAAGGTTATAGAAATTTTCTAACTAAAATTTGGAACGTTTCTAAGTTTTGCGAATTAAATAATTGCAATTCTAATCTAGAAGTGGACATGAGTAATATAAAACTTGAAGTTAACCAATGGATTATCAATGAATATATTCAAACAAAAAATAATATTGATAAGCATATTGAAGACTTTAGATTCGATGAGGCTTCTAGAGAAATTTATAATTTTGTATGGAATACTTTTTGTGATTGGTATTTAGAGTTTGCAAAGTCAATTTTTTATTCAAATGATCAAAGCAAAATAACAGAAACAAAAAAAGTTTTCGGATTTATATTTTCTAGAATTTTAATATCGTTACATCCATTTATACCCTTTGTTACAGAAGAATTGTGGGACAAATTAAAATTTATGAATTTTTATAAAAGTCCACTGATCAATTTTAGTAACAATAAAGAAATTAAATTTATTAAGAATAATAATATTCAAATGATTAATTGGTTAATTAAAATTGTAGGTTTAATTCGATCAACAAAAGTTATTTTACAAGTTTCACCCGGCAATTTTGTCGATATTTGCACAGATAATTTGTCTAAAAATAAAAAGGATTTTTTGGATAGGAATTTTTTAATTTTTAAAAAAGCAGCTAGAGTTGAAAATTTATTTAAAAAAAATGAAAAAAATGAGAACATATTGCCTATATATTCAGAAGGAGATGCTATACTTATTAAATTTTCTACAGAAATCTCACTAAAAGAACAGATTGCTAAGGTTAAGCAAAAAATTGATATGATTAAAAATAATATTAATATTTCAAAAGGAAAACTCGCCAATAAGTCTTTTATAAATAAAGCTCCAAAAGATATAGTTGATAAAGAAAAAGATATTTTAAAAAATTTAGTAAATGATTTGAATCAGTTAGAAAGTATAATATCCATTAAGAATTAATATGAAATTTGACAAATCTAAATTACCAAGTCGTCATACCACAGTCGGTCCAGACAGAGCTCCTCATAGAGCTTTTTATTATGCGATGAATTTAAAAAAGAATGACATTGCCAAACCTTTTGTTGGAGTTGTTTCAACATGGAATGAAGCAGCACCCTGCAATATTGCTTTAATGCGACAGGCTCAGTCAGCTAAAAAAGGAGTCTTTGACAATAATGGGACGCCAAGAGAGTTTTGCACAATTACAGTTACAGATGGTATTGCAATGGGTCATGAAGGAATGAAATCCTCATTAGTATCTAGAGAAGTTATAGCAGATTCAACAGAGTTAACAGTAAGAGGTCATTGTTACGATGCTTTGGTTGGTCTTGCTGGGTGCGATAAATCTTTACCAGGATTGATGATGGCAATGTGCAGATTAAATGTTCCAAGCGTTTTTATTTATGGAGGATCAATATTACCTGGAAGATTTAAAGGAAAAGATGTGACGGTCGTAGATGTGTACGAAGCTGTTGGCAAACATGCAAATCATCAAATGTCAGATAAAGATTTAGAAGAATTAGAAATAAGCGCATGTCCTAGCGCTGGTGCTTGCGGAGGTCAATTTACAGCAAATACTATGGCGTGCGTATCTGAAGCTATAGGTTTAGCATTACCTTATTCTTCTGGGACTCCAGCTCCATATGAAGAAAGAGATAAATATGCATATGCAAGCGGTAAAGCAGTTATGGAATTATTAAAAAAAAATATAAGACCAAGAGATATTGTTACTCTTAAATCATTACATAATGCAGCAACAATCGTAGCTGCTACAGGAGGATCAACCAATGCTGCTCTTCATTTGCCAGCTATAGCTAATGAATGTGGAATTAAATTTGATTTATTTGATGTTGCAAAAATATTTAAAAAAACTCCTTATTTAGCAGATCTAAAACCTGGTGGAAAATATGTAGCTAAAGATATGTTTGAGGCAGGTGGAGCCCCAATGTTATTAAAAACTTTATTGGACGGTGGCTACATTTATGGGGATTGTTTGACTGTAACAGGAAAAACTATGGAAAAAAATTTAGAGTCAGTAAAATTTAATATTAACCAAGATGTTATGAGGCCTTATAATAAACCGCTTTCTAAAACAGGTGGGGTTGTAGGGCTAAAAGGAAATTTAGCTCCTGAAGGAGCAATTGTCAAAGTTGCTGGAATGAAAAAACTAAAATTTACTGGCAAAGCACTTTGTTTCAATAGTGAAGAAGAAGCTTTTAAAGCTGTTCAAAACAAAAAATATAAAGAAGGAGATGTTATTGTTATCAGATATGAAGGACCAAAAGGGGGGCCCGGTATGAGAGAAATGCTTTCAACTACCGCAGCAATATACGGTCAGGGAATGGGTGAAAAAGTAGCTTTAATAACAGACGGAAGATTTTCTGGAGGAACTAGGGGATTTTGCGTTGGTCATGTCGGACCAGAAGCTTTTAATTGTGGTCCTATAGCTCTATTAAAAAATGGAGATATTATTACAATTGATGCGGTTAAAGGAACTATAGATTTTAAAATTTCTAAATCAGAATTACAAAGAAGGAAGAAAGCTTGGAAAAATATAAATCCACACTTCCTATCAGGAACCCTATGGAAATATGCGCAAACTGTTGGTTCGGCAAAAAATGGGGCTGTTACACACGCTGGTGGATTTAAAGAGAAAAAATGTTACGCGGATATTTAAAAATAAAACCAATAATATTATG
>JBAXVU010000026.1:0-7992 GCA_037128905.1 Pseudomonadota bacterium
CCCATTTTTTTAGGACCCGATGCTCTTGTTGAATCGATTGCGAACATAACGTTTTTAATTGAAGGACCACCTGATCCGATAATGATTCCAGTTTTTTCATTGCTAATTTCTTTTTCTGTAAGACCCGATTCTTCAACAGCTTCTTTCATTGAAAGATAAGCATAGGCAGAACCGTCACCCATAAATCTTAGAACTTTTCTATCAATTAATTCTTCGTAATTAATTTTAGGAACGCCGCAGACTTGGCTTTTGAAATTATATTTTTTATATTCTTCAGAAAAAGTTATTCCAGATTTAGTATTTAATAGAGAATCTAAGACTTCTTTTTTATTGTTACCAATGCAAGATACAATTCCAGAACCCGTAATTACTACTCTTCGCACTAATCCCCCTTAACTTTTAAATAAGCCAACTTTAAGATTTTTAGCGGCATATATTTCTTTATTATCAGCAAAGACTAAACCATCAGCCAAACCAACACAAGTTTCACCTTTTCTTAATAATCTTTTGATATTAATGGCATATTTTACGAGTTTTACTTGTTTTACAACTTCACCTGTAAATTTTACCTCATTCACTCCAAGAGCTCGTCCATGACCAGGGTTGCCTAACCAACCAAGATAAAAACCAAGTAATTGCCACATCGCATCTAATCCTAAACATCCAGGCATCACAGGATCGCCTTTAAAATGACATTCGAAGAACCATAAATTATCTTTGATGTCTAACTCTGCTAAAATTTCACCTTTATTAAATAATCCGCCCTCAGCATTAATTGAAGTAATTCTATCAAACATCAACATCGGTGGAGAAGGTAATTTTGCATTACCAGGTCCAAACAATTTTCCTTCCGCACAATCAAGCAGATCTTGGTAGCTGTATTGATTTTTTTGTTTCATGGGATTTTTTAGAAAATTGAATTGTAATAATTTTATATTCTAACTTACAATTTAATGAAGGATTTGACAAATTTAATTGATAATTTCTTTATTTTCCAAGCCCCAAACGTGCTCTGTTTGTATCCAGCCTTTGTATTTTTGAATTTCAACCAAGCACCAATTTGGAATGCATTTTTTAATAACTACTGCTTCTAATTTTCCAATTTTAATAATTGGCTCCGAATAGATGGTTGATTTTTTATAAAGAACAATTCCATCCTTAGTAGTTAATAAACTTCTTTTTCTTGATAACTGACTTAAATGAACCCAGCCAGTGTCGCCTTGATAATCTTTAACTTTTCTCCATACTTCAAATTCATCTATCACCTCAACAGGCATATTTTTTTTTTCATACACGAATGCAATCGGATGAGCAGAAGAAGGTCCTATTCTAAGATTTGCAATACTGGTTCTAATGCTAAGATATTTTTTAGAAATAATTTGTTCAGCTAATAAATTACTATTGAAAAAAAATATAGAAAAAAAAACAATAATAGTTTTTGTAAAATTCATTCTATGAATTAATACAATTTTTATTTTTATTTAGCTTTATCTTTTTAATTGAAAGATTTTCTGCATTAATCATTAGAATGTTTCCGCATAGAGAGTTTTTAAAATTTAATACTTCACGAATGGCTTCATTTGCCATGATGGAGCCTATCATCCCTGCTAAAGTTGCAAGAACACCTTCGCTTTGACAATCTAGCATGTCTGTTTCTGGGGCTTCAGGCATAAAACATCTAAGACAAGGAGATTTCTTGTTTTTAAAATTAAAAACAAAAACATGCCCATCAAATTTACTAATTGCACCTGTAATTAAAATTTTTTTATTTTTAGCACAATAATCGTTTATTAATAATTTTGATCTAAAACTATCTGTGCCATCGATAATTAAATCATACGCTTTTGCAATTTTACTGATGTTGTTTGCGTCTATTTTAGTACAAAATTTTTTAATTTTTATTTTGGAATTAATTTTTTTTAATCTTTTTTCCGCAACATCTACTTTAAATTTTTTAACATCTTCTTCATTAAATAGAATTTGTCTGTGTAAATTTGAAATATCAACTTTATCATGATCCGCTATGCCAATATTATGAACTCCTGAAGAAGCGAGATAAAGCGCAACAGGGGAGCCTAATCCCCCAACGCCGATAATTAATATTTTTGCATCAATGATTTTTTTCTGACCAAAGGTGCCGATTTTTTTTAAGTTAATATGAGCAATGTATCTTTTTACATTGTCATAACTGAGCTTCATGATTTTTATTTGCCGGTTGAGCCAAATCCACCGCTACCACGAACTGATTCAGGAAGAGTGTCTACTTCAACGAGTTCAGCTTTTATAACAGGGCACAGAACCATTTGTGCAATTCGTTGACCCGGTTCGATCTTAAAATTTTCTAAACTTAAGTTTATTAATATAACTTTGATTTCGCCTCGATAATCAGCGTCCACTGTTCCAGGTGTATTAAGCACGCTAATACCATTCTTTGCTGCAAGTCCTGATCTAGGTCTTACTTGTATTTCGTAATTTTCAGGTATGGCAACAGCAAGGCCAGTTGGTACCAAAACCCTCTCATTAGGCTTTAAAATTATATCATTATCGATATTAGCGATAAGATCTAAACCAGAAGATCCAACTGTCTCATACTTAGGCAGATCTTTATGTTTGTAATTTATTTTTTTTACTAAAATTTTAACCATTATTGAATAAGAGAATGAAGAATTTTGTTAGATAATTTTTTAGCAATTTCTGATTTTGTAGTTTTGTTAAATTTTTCAACTTCTTTATTTTTAGATATTAAGAATACTTCATTATAATCTGAGTTAAAGCCAATGGATTTATCAGCAACATTATTGGCAACAATCCAATCACAATGTTTACTGTTAATTTTCTTTTGAGCGTTTTCAATTATATTTTTAGTCTCAGCTGCAAAGCCAACGACTAGTCTTGGTCTGTTAATATTTTGATTAGATATGAAAGATAAAATATCGATATTTTTTTCAAGTTCTAAATTAAAATTTTCCAATTCTTCTTTTTTTATTTTTTCTTCATTATAATTTTTAACTTTAAAGTCAGATACTGCAGCTGTGCAAACCGCAACATCAACAGGTAAATTATCTTTACAAGCTTCAAACATTTGTTTTGTAGTTGTTACATTGATCACTTCAAGATTGTCTTCGTTTTTAATATTTAGAGAATTTGGACCAATCACTAACTTTGTTTTAAAACCAATCTCATTTAGTGACTTTGCAATTTCAAATCCTTGTTTTCCAGAAGATTCATTAGATAAAAATCTTACTGGATCAATATATTCCCTAGTTGATCCTGCAGTTACTAATGCTTTTAAATTTTTATTATTGAATAAATTTTTTGAAAGAAAATAGTTTTTAATAGTTAGAATAATTTCTTCGGGAGATGACATTTTTCCAACGCCCACCTCTCCGCACGCCATTTCACCAACAGCTGGACCAATAAATCTATATTTAAATTGAATAAGCTTTTGATAATTTTCTTGGTTAGCAGGATTATTCCACATCTCAACATTCATTGCTGGAGCTAGAAAAATTGGCTTGTTAGAGGCCATAATAACTGTTGTCGCAAAATCTTTGGCTTCTCCGCGTGCAAAATTTGCCATCAGGTTAGCAGTTGTGGGTGCAACCAGTATTAAATCACACCATCTTGATAGCGCGATATGATCCATTTCAGTTTCATTGTTTGGATCAAATAGATTTTCAAATACTTTATTTTTAGAAAGAGCAGAAATGGATAATGGAGTTACAAATTCCTTTCCGGAGTTTGTAAGAATAGTTTTTACTTCACAATCATTTTTTTTAAGTTCTCTAATTACATCTAGAACTTTGTAAGCGGCTATTCCACCGCCAATAACGATTAGAATTTTTTTATTAGCAATTGAATTTAGCATCGTGCTATTTGAATACTATTAGCAATATAATTACAATAATTAATAAGCATATTATTAGATAAGTCTTTTTTAGTTTTGAAGATTTTTCTTTAATTTCATATTCGTTATTTTGATTTTGATTTTTTAAAAAATCATAAGAACTCAAAAGCTCCATCGCTTTGTTAGCGCGGTTAATCATGTCAGGAAGTTCTGGTAGTTTATCTAAAAGTTCAGTTGTTGTTTTTAATATTTTATCTATTCTATTTTTAGGACCTATTTCGTTATTCAACCAACCTTGTAATACTGGTTTTGAAATGTCCCAAATATTCGCATCTTCGTCTAATGATCTTGCAACACCTTCAACCACCACCATTGTTTTTTGAAGCAGTAATAATTGTGGCTGAGTTACCATGTTAAATTTTTCTGTTACTTCAAATAATCTAGCTAGTAATTTTCCAGCAGAAATATTCTTTGCGGACTGGCCAAAAATAGGCTCGCCTATAGTTCTTAATGCTTGGGTAAAGTTATCTAAAGACTCTGTATTTGGCACTAAACCTGCAATAAAATGGACTTTTGCTACCTTTTCGTAGTCTCGGTTAATAAAACCATACAATATCTCAGCTAGATACTTTCTATTAGCAAGATCAAGTCGCCCCATAATTCCAAAGTCTACGGGCACAATATTTTCATTCTTATCAACAAAAAGATTGCCTTGATGCATGTCACCATGGAAAAAACCATCGCCAACTGCTTGTCTTAAAAAGTTCTGTATTAGTAATCTTGATATTTTTTTTAGATCAATTTTATTTTTAATAAGTAAATTTTTATCTTTGATAGAAATTCCTTCTACTTTTTCGCTGGTTAAAACTCTTTGACTTGTAAAATCCCAAAATATAGATGGAACTTTGAAGCCTTCATCATGTGCGGTATTTTTTTTTAATTCACTTGCAGACGCCGCTTCATATCTTAGATCCATTTCAATGCTTGTGATCTCTTTAAGCAGATCTATTATTTTAACTAGTTTTAATCTTCTACTTTTTTTAACGCTGAATTCAATAATTGATGCTAAAAATCTTAACGCGTTTAATTCTTTGTAAAAAATTTTTTCTATATTGGGTCTTAATATTTTAATCGCAACATCAATTTCTTTATTGTCACTATTAATGATTTTAGCAAAATGAACCTGAGCAATAGATGCAGCCGCAATGGGTTCGCTTAAATAAGTTATTTTTTTATATGTTTCTTCACCAAGCTCCTTTTTTAATGCAATCTTTGATTCAGCCATTGAAAAGGCTGGCATTTGATCTTGAAGTTCTTGTAATTCTTTTGCAAATTCTTCACCAACAATATCAGGTCGCGTTGCGAGAAATTGACCTAATTTTATAAATGCAGGACCCAAAGTTAGAAAAGCATTCTTTAGTCTTTCACCTGCACTTTTATTTGAAGTGTCTTTACTTAAAGTAGTAAAACCAAATATCTTAATTAAAATCTTAATGGATAGTGGTGGTTTATAAAATTCTTCAAAAACAGATAGGCTATTAGACTTTGCTAACGCCCTACCAATTTTAATAAGAGAGAAGAAATTAGATAGCATTTTAAATTTCTAGATTTTCCAACCAGAATGAATGGCCGCAACACCAGTTGTTAAATTTCTATACTCTGTGTTTCCAAATTTTGCTTCTTTCATAAGAGCTAATAATTGTTCTTGGTCATAAAAATCTTTAATGCTTTGTACTAGGTATTCATAAGGTTTTTTGTCACCAGCAACTAATTGTCCTATTTGCGGAATAAATTTTGAATAGATTGAATAAAACTTATTTACGACTTCGTTATTAATTTTTGAAAACTCTAGACACATAAATCTTCCACCTGGTTTTAAAACTCTGTAGGCTTCACTGAGTGTTTTTTTAATATCAGACACATTTCTTATACCAAAACTAATTGTATAGTAATCAAAACTAGATTCTTTTGCTGGAATGTCCTCGGCCTTAGCGCATAAATAATCAATATTTTTATAACGGCTTAGTTTTTTTTTACCTTCGTTTAACATTTCAGAATTTTGATCAACCATTAATGAGTGACCCTCAAAGTTGATCCGCTCAAGATATATTTTTGTGATATCACCCGTTCCAGCAGCCATATCAATTAATTTTGAATTTGTTTTTGGTTGCAACCAATCTATTAAGTTACTTTTCCAAAGACGATGAATTCCAAAAGACATTATGTCATTCATGACATCGTATTTTTTAAATACAGAATTAAAAACTGTATTTACAAGGTCTTTTTTTGAATTAGTATCTTGCATTCTTTGAATATAGAACATTTGTAATCAATAGTCATATAGTTAATGCCGGAATTACCTGAAGTAGAAGTAACGCGAAAAACTTTATTAAAGTTTGTTGAAAATAAAGTTATTAAAAATTTAATAATAAATAATTATAATTTAAGATTTAAAATTCCTTCTAATTTTAAAAAACATGTTGTTGGCCAAAGAATTATTAAAATTTTAAGAAGATCCAAATATATTCTTTTCTTTTTACAGAATAATTATGTGATGATTTCTCATTTAGGAATGTCGGGTAAATTTTTAATTCAAAATAAACGTTCCAAAGAACTTTTGAAGACCAGTTTTTATTATAATGATTTTTCCACAAAACATAATCATCTAGAGTTTAATTTTTCGAAGTATTTAAAAATGATTTATAATGATCCTAGAAGATTTGGCTTTTTTATATTGGAAAAACTAAACGGACTTAGTTCTAATAAATTTTTAAAAAAATTAGGACCAGAACCCTTATCTCAAGATTTGAAAAAAGAATATTTAATTGAAAGAATAAAGAAGACTAAAAGAAATATAAAGACATTATTAATGGATCAGAATTTTATTTCTGGAATAGGTAATATTTATGCAAGTGAGATTTTATATTTGGCAAAAATAAATCCTAACAAGATGTCTTTTAAATTAAGCGTGGCAGATGTAGGCAGGCTTTATGTGGCCATAAGAAAAATCCTTAAAAGGGCCATCCTATTGGGTGGTTCAAGCATAAAAGATTTTTACTCCTCAGAAGGTCAAAAGGGTAAATTCCAAAATGAATTTAAAGTGTATGGCAGAGAAAATTTAAAATGTTCAAGAACAGGATGTCGTGGCTCAATATCAAGGGTTGTATCGCTAGGTAGAGCCAGTTTTTTTTGTAAGCAATGTCAAAATTAAGTAATTGACCCTAATATACTCAGCTTATATATAATCCCTTAAAAATATGGCAAATACAGTCTCAGCTATCCGCGCGGTCAAAAAAATTAAAAAGAGAACTCAAGTTAATAAAATTAGAGTTGGAAAGTACAAGGCCGCAGTAAAAATTATAGAAGAAGCAATTCAATCTAAAGATAAAGCTAAAGCCTTAAAATTATTTTCTAATTTTCAATCACAGGTTATGAAAGCTTCTAAAAAAGGTTCTCTAAAAAGAGCTACAGTATCAAGAAAAGTTTCTAGAATCTCAAAACAAATCTCTAAGTTGTAAAAAAATATTTTTATCAATCTCAAGTTGATAATTATTTTATATCACTACAACTAAAAATTTAAAACTTTCTAGTTGAAAAAGAAAAATAATTAATTCTTTTCTTGTATTTACATAGCTTAAAAAATACAACACAATTCTTTTTTTAAAATAAATTCAAATGTCAAACCAAACAAGTCTTCAGAATAATCTTAGCGGCGATAAAGCAAAATGGGAATCTCTCCAATCATCGCTCTTGGGTCTTTACGGAAAAGATGTTTACACAAGTTGGCTACAAGGAGTTACCTTTAATAAAATAAATTTTAATGCTTTAATCCTGAATGTAAAAACCAGATTTATTCGTGATTGGATTGTCGCTCATTACGCAGATAAAATTTTAGACTTATACAAAAAACAAGATTCAAATATTAGCCGCATAGAATTTCAGGTTTTAGAAAGAACTGAAACTAAAAATACTAAATCAAACGTCATTGATTTTGAGAAGAAAGATTTCATTCAAGATAGCGGAAGTTATGGTTTATCAAAAATTGATGAAAGGTTAGTTTTTGATAATTTTGTAGTTGGAAAAAGTAACGAACTTGCCTTTGCAGCAGCTAATAGAATTATTGATAATTTAAATAAATATAATCC
>JBAXVU010000027.1:0-7941 GCA_037128905.1 Pseudomonadota bacterium
CAGTAATAGCAAGCACAATTGCACCCAATATCGCAACGGACACGCCACTGTAATTTATTAAAAAATTTATTCCATAAATTGGATTTAGTGCTTTTAGTATTGAAGGTTTATCAATAATTTCTAAAAGTCCAAGATATCCAATAATAACAAACCAGATCAACATAATTGGTCCAAAAATTGCACCAATTTTCCCTGTACCAAATTTTTCAACTGCAAATAAAATTGAGACAAGAATTAAAGAAATATAAATAACGTACTTACCTAGCGCGGGTGAGACAACTTTCAAACCCTCAACTGCACTGAGTACTGAAATTGCAGGAGTGATTAAGCTATCACCAAAAAATAATGCTGCACCTATCGTTCCAAGAACAATAATGACAAAACGTAATTTTGAATCTTTTTTAATTTTTCTAAGTAGTAAGGCTGTCAGAGCAAAAACACCACCTTCGCCGTGGTTGTCTGCCCTCATGATAATTAAAACATACTTGATGGAGACAACAATTATTATAGCCCAGGTAATTAAAGATAACACTCCTAGTACAGATGCGGTAAGGCCAGCACCAGAACCTTTAGTTGCTTCAACGGAAAGTCTAAGAGCATATAGAGGTGAGGTGCCAATATCGCCAAATACAACTCCAAGAGCGCTGATAATTAAAAGAGGTAAGCTTTTACCATTACCGTTTTTATTATTCATGAGGGAGTTTTATATATAATTTAATAAAGAAGAGTATTTGTTTTGGATGCTTAAATTATTATTATACATTAACATAATATATATAAGAGAAGCCTATTATTAAATGAGATCGTCAAAAACAAGAGATATATCTTCACAACCTGCGTGGTTACAATTTAAACGCGAAGCATCATTGGTTGAAGTTTTTAGAAGCATAGTTGTTCCAACAACCGGATATTGGAAAAAATTTTTTGCATTTTTTGGACCAGGTTATTTAGTTGCGGTGGGTTATATGGATCCTGGAAATTGGGCAACGAGCCTTTCAGGAGGGTCTCAGTTTGGCTACACACTTTTGTTTGTGGCGGTTCTTTCAAATATTATGGCAATTATTTTACAAGCATTATGTGCACGCCTTGCAATTGCAACTGGAAGAGATTTAGCACAAGCCTGCAGAGATGCCTTTCCAAAATTTATTTCAATTCCTCTTTGGATTTTTGCTGAACTTGCAATTTGTGCAACAGATCTTGCAGAGGTTATTGGAACAGCAATTGGATTAAATTTATTATTTGGCATTCCCTTAGAATTTGGAGTTATTATAACTGCACTAGATGTTTTTTTAATTCTTTGGTTACAAAATAAAGGTTTTCGTTGGATAGAAGCTTTTGTTATTTCACTACTAGTTGTCATCACTGCTTGTTTTGCAATTCAAATATTTTATGCAAAACCTGAGTGGGCTGCAGTTATGCAAGGATTTATTCCAACAACTGACATCGTAAAAAATCCAGATAAATTATTTATTGCACTTGGAATTATTGGCGCAACCGTTATGCCTCATAATTTGTATTTGCATTCTGGAATTGTACAAACTCGAGCATTTGGAAAAACTTTGCCAGCAAAAAAAGAAGCTTTAAAATTTATAACTATAGATTCGACCATTGCATTAATGTTTGCATTTATTATTAATGCCTCCATCTTAATATTAGCTGCCGCCACATTTCATAAGACTGGCCAAACAAATGTCACGGAACTTGGAAAAACCCATGAATTGCTTGGACCCTTACTTGGTATTGCAATAGCTCCTACTTTATTTGGAATTGCACTATTGTGTTGTGGTTTAAACTCTACAGTGACAGCAACTATGTCAGGACAAATTGTTATGGAGGGTTTTTTACATATAAAATTACCTGCTTGGCTTAGAAGATTAGTCACAAGACTGATAGCAATTGTTCCTGCGGTTATTGTAATTTTAATTTATGGAGTTGATAAAACAGCTTTTTTACTTATTTTATCGCAGGTTATCTTAAGTTTTCAGTTACCCTTTGCAATTGTTCCACTTATTATATTCACGTCATCTAAAAAAAAGATGCAGGCGATGGTTGCTCCAATTTGGCTTACAATAACTGCTATAGTGATTGCAGCTATTATCATTTTACTTAATATAAAATTAATTAGTGACATTATTAAATAATGCTTAGAGCTATATTTATTATTTTCTTCTTCTTGCAGCTGCACCATTCGCTAATATCGAATATGTATTAAGAGAGACAGTCGTCTAAAGACAATGGATTTGGCTGTACTATTGTATTATTTACACTTAAAACGGGAAGACTTAATTTTAAAATTTATAATTTCTCAGTCATGAATATCCAATACAAAATTTTTTCAAAGGGATGT
Organism: Pseudomonadota bacterium; assembly: GCA_037128905.1. GTDB lineage: Bacteria > Pseudomonadota > Alphaproteobacteria > Pelagibacterales > Pelagibacteraceae > Fontibacterium. The sequence continues at coordinate 2,348 of JBAXVU010000027.1, forward strand.
CTTGATGTTATTCCACTTCTTATTCCAGTGGTTCCTTTTGGTATTATTTTTGGCGTTATTGGAATTGAATCTGGACTTGGCTCTACTGTTACTTTCTTAATGTCGATTATTATTTTTGCAGGTTCATCTCAACTTGCTTTCGCGCAACTTTTTACAGGTGGCGCAACAACTTCGGTAATTGTCAGTTCCGTTGCAATCGTTAATTCGCGACACTTTTTATATAGTGCTGTGATTGCTCAATATTTAACTAAAGTAAAATTATTTTGGAAAATTATTTTGTCATATTTTTTAACAGATCAAGCTTTTATCGTTTCACAGAAATATTTTAAACAACAACCAAAAAACAAAGATAGACATTATCACTTATTAGGATCTGGTTTTACATTATGGTTTGTTTGGCAACTTTCTACGATTGCTGGAATTGTTTTGGGCGAAGTTATTCCAAAAGAATTAAATTTAGCATTTGCAGTACCTTTAACTTTTATTTCTTTAATTATTGTAGATATTAAAAAAATAGATCATCTGATTGTTGCAATTACTTCAGGCATTTTTGCAATTATTTTTTTCAATTTTCCACTTAGAACTTATATTATTGTTGCAGCTGCTGCTGGAATTTTAGTTGCTTACGGATTATCTCACACAAAACTTTACAGAAAATAAAATGATTTGGACGACATTAATACTTGCTGGACTTGTTACTTTTTTTACTCGTTTTTCAATGATTGCATTATTAAAAAAAAATCATTTTGGTCCACGCATAAGAGTAGTTTTAAGTTATGTGCCTAGTGCAGTCTTTCCAGCTATTATTTTTCCAGCTGTATTTTTAAATTCTACAGGACAATTAGTATTCTTAGATAATCCAAAAGTTCTAGCTGCATTTATCGCGGTACTAATTGGTTATTTAACGGAAAGTGTGATTGCAACGATTCTTTCAGGCCTTGCAGCTTTGTGGCTACTGATTTTTTTTATTTAATAAATGTTTAAAACGGTTTTATCACTTCCAAAAACTGTTTGGTTGATTGGATTTATTAGTCTCATTAATGATAGCGCGAGCGAAATGGTTTATCCATTATTACCTCTTTATTTATCAAGTGTATTGCTTGCAGGTCCAAAAGCTCTTGGAATTATAGAAGGGATTGCAGAAGCAACTTCGAGCCTACTTCGATTAGTAACAGGCGTAATTTTTGATAGAACTAGAAAAGCAAAACCTTGGTTAGTATTTGGTTATGGAATTGCAGGAATTAGCAGACCTTTAATTGCATTTATCAGTTCTTGGCCAGCATTACTTTTTATAAGATTTGCAGATCGAGTCGGAAAAGGACTTAGATCATCCCCAAGAGATGCATTACTTGCAAACAGTACTGACAAAAAAAACTACGGTTTAGTTTTTGGTTTTCACCGTGCAATGGATAATGCGGGTGCAATTATAGGCCCATTAATGGCTGCAATATTAGTTGGCATTGGCGTGTCATTACATAATATTTTTTTATTAGCTTTGGCTCCTGCAATTTTAGCAGTGTCATTATCTTTAATGCTTAAAGAGAAAAAATTTAAACCAGTTAAAACTAAAAAAATTAATTGGTCTCTTAAAGGAGCACCAAAAAATTTTAAAAGATATTTATGGGCCGTTGCTTTTTTTACACTCGCGTGTTCATCAGATATGTTTTTATTATTTCGAGTTAAAGAATTAGGTATGGAAAATTATCAAATTCCAATTTTATGGGCTGGTGTTTCTTTTGTTACTACGGTTTTTAGCACACCATTTTCAGCTCTTTCAGATAAATATGGAAGACTTAAATTTTTAGCATTAGGCTGGACTGCTTATGTTTTGTTTTATTTATTTATGGCGCAGGCTAACTCTCTCAATCTTACTATTTGGATTTTATTTGGATTTTATGGACTATTCAAAGCTGCTACAGAAGGAGTTGAGCGAGCATTTGTTGCAGATCTTACAAAAGTTAATCAGCGCGGAACTGCATTTGGCTGGTTTAATTTAATCACAGGCTTCATGCTGTTCCCAGCATCATTTATTTTTGGATTTTTATATGAAAGTTATAGTGTGCAAATTGCATTTTTATTTTCAGCTATTTCATCCATAATCGCTCTTGTTATTCTTGCAACTTGCACAAACAAACGCGCTTAATTTTCACAAACATTGATTAGTATTTTAAGATAGCTTAAAGATTTATTCAATGCTTCGCGTTATATTTGTGATTTTCTTTTTTCAGCTTTTAGGAGAGGCTTTAAAAAAATTTTTTGAAATGCGTATACCAGGTCCGGTTATAGGACTTATTCTTCTTCTTATTGCATTAATATTTTTAAAACGATTTAAAACAGTAGTTATTAATAAATTAAAAAGTGATGTGATGAATACTTCAAATTATATTTTAAGTTACCTATCGCTTTTATTTGTGCCGATTGGTGTTGGCGTCGTGATGCATCTTTCTTATTTAGAAAATAATTTATTTAAAGTTTTACTTATCGTTTTTATCTCAACTATTTTAACTATTGGTCTTACGGCATTTTTAATGGAGAAAATTAACAAACGAATTAATAAGAAATGATTCAAAAAGATAAGCTTTATAGCATTTGGGTTTATTTACAGGCAGAACCCTTATTTTGGTTAACGCTGACTATTGGTTCTTATTTAGTTGGAGATTATCTTTATAAAAAATCAAAACTATTTCCACTTGTAAACCCTGTTGCAATTTCAATTTTAATTATTTCATTAGTATTAATTAATTTAGATATTTCATATGAGAGATATTTTGATGGCGCTAAATTTATTCACTTTATGTTGGGACCTGCAACCGTTGCGCTTGCAATTCCAATTTATAAACAATTTAAAGTCATACAAAAAGAAGCACTAAGCATTTCAATCTCACTCATCACCGGAAGTTTATTTGCAATTATTTCCACATTTATTTTGTGTGAAATTTTTAAAATAGACGATCAGGTTTTATTTAGTATGTTACCAAGAAGCGCAACCGCACCCATTGCAATGGGTATCTCAGACTTAATTGGTGGAATTCCATCATTGACTGCAATTATAACAATTATAACTGGAATTATGGGTGCATCTTTTGGAACTTTTGCCTTAGATTTTTTAAAATTAAAAGATATGTCAGCAAGAGGTTTTGGTCTTGGTCTTGCATCGCACGGACTTGGAACTGCGCGAGCTATGAGCAGAAATGAAACTGCTGGAGTTTTTGCAGCACTAGCGCTTGGACTTAACGGGATTGCAACTTCAATTTTAGTCCCACTATTATTCAAGTTATTAAATCTTTTTTAAAATTCCTCCCTCCAAAAGTGTGTTGATAGCATCGTTATAAGTTGTATGTTTTGATCAGGGGGGAAATCTAATGATTAATAAACAAAAAAAATCGAGAAGAGATGCTTTAAAAATGGGAGTTGCAGCAATAACAGTGGCAGGTGCAGCAGCAGTATCATCCACAGCCTCAGCACAAACAAAAACTCCATTTGCAGTTAAATCAACTTTTATTCCTATTGTTGATAGCAAAGATTTATTTCCAGTAAGAAGGATTTATTGTATCGGTAGAAATTATGCAGCGCACTCAAGGGAAATGGGGTCAGACCCAACAAGAGAACCTCCTTTCTTTTTTCAAAAGCCAACAGATGCTATTCAAAATGTAAAACCTGGAACTGTAGGTGACCATCCTTATCCAAGCTTGACTAAAAATTATCATTATGAAGTTGAACTGGTCGCTGCTTTAAAATCTGGTGGCAAAAATATTCCAATAGATAAAGCTTTAGATCATGTGTTTGGTTACGCATTAGGATTAGATATGACAAGACGTGATTTACAACGCGCTTTAGCTGATGAAAAAAAACCGTGGGAAATTGGAAAATCTTTTGATCATTCAGCTCCTATTGGACCTATTCATTTAGTTTCAAAAGTTGGTCATTATAAGGATGGAAATATTTCATTGGCAGTAAACGATCAAATCAAGCAGAAAGCTAACCTAAATCAGATGATCTGGTCTGTTGCTGAGCAAATCTCAAAATTATCTGAGGCTAACGAATTGTTTCCAGGAGACATTATATTTTCAGGCACACCAGAAAATGTAGGGCCAGTGATTAAGGGAGATGTGATTGTTTGCAAAATAGATCGTCTGCCAGATTTGTCAGTAAAAATAGTTTAATTTTTGCTTTCTATATTTAGAATAAAGCTGATCATTTTTTCATGACTATTGATCAAGGCTTTAGTGGGGATAATATATTTTTGTCTTTGATCCGATTTAGATACTGCGCGGGTAATTAATTTATTTTTTTCTGCTTTTTTAATAAGATTTAAAATTGAGTTTCTGCTACCAAATTTATAATCAATACTATTTGCAATTTCTTCAGAAGTAATAGGTTTATTATCGTAATAATTATTCATAATATTAAATAATATTAAAGTTCCGTAAGCTGAAAATCTAAACGACAAAATATTATCGTCATAAGCCATAATAGAATTATAGCCCTCAAGCAAACGTGAAGTGTAACCTGCAATTTTTTTTTGCGTTATAATCTTTGCCATATAAGGCGTTGTTGTTTGCATTGTTTTTCTGCTTATTCGTATAAATTGAAAACACAGTAATTAGACACATTTTTTGTGTATAATTTTTTAATTATTATTTGGGCGCCAGCGGTTCAGGCTCTTTTATTTTTTTTATTTTAAAAGGTATGTATTATTAGCGTACCCAAACAGTATGCTCACTAGATCGGATGTCAACAGACTGTTTACAAGCCGCACAACCTGCAATACTAAACATTTAGATTTACAAAATTTATATGAAACTTAGATTTTTAAATACCCTTGATAGCTTTGGTCTGGTGAGTAAAAATTTTCATTGGATAATGACTGTGGTTGTTATTTTGAATTTTGCTATAGGATTAATATTGGAAGATCTAGAGAAAAGTCCACTTAGATTTTTCTTATTTAATATTCATAAGTCGCTAGGAATTTTAGTTATTATCTTAATTGTTCCGAGATTGTTATGGAGGTTAGTTAATGTCGTTCCCGTTGCTTTAGGAGGAAATAAATTTTTAGATAAAATATCAAAGTATGCACATTACTTTTTTTATTTTATCCTATTAGTTGTTGCTTTTAGTGGCTGGACTTATTCATCCGCAAGAGGAGGAGTGGTCAGTGTTTTTGGTTTATTCACAGTACCGCCTCTTGTTGAAAAAAATGAGGTTATTGCAAAACTTGCAATCAAAGTTCATCAAATATCTGTTTATGTATTTATAACGGTTCTAGCCATTCATATTCTTGCAAGTCTATTTCATCATTTTATTTTAAAAGATAAGACTTTAAGACGTATGTGGTATGGAAATTCAGATTGATTAAATATTTATTTTTATTTCTTTTTATCTGCAGTCAAAGTTTTGCTCTTGAGAAATGGGTTATTAATACCTCTAAAAGTTCAATTAACTTTTCAATTCCAGTTTTATTAGCTGAAGATGTAACTGGAAATTTTAAAAAATTTACTGGATTTATTGAAGTGGACCGTAAAAATTTTGAAGGTGTTGCCAATGTTATAATTGATATTAACAGCATTAATACAAACTATGATTTAGACTATGGG
>JBAXVU010000028.1:0-7884 GCA_037128905.1 Pseudomonadota bacterium
GTATTACTCATCTTTTTTAGTAAATTTTATTCTTTTAATTTGATTAGTCTGATATAATAAACTCTAATTCTTAGTTCAAAAAAAGATCTATATTATGGCAGGTAGTTTAAATAAAGTTTTATTAATAGGCAGAATTGGAAACGATCCAGAAATTAAGCAAATGCAGAATGGCAAAAGTGTTGCAAGATTAAGCGTTGCAACCTCTGAGTCTTGGAAAGATAAGAGTACGGGTGAACGAAAAGAAAAAACAGAGTGGCATAGAGTTGTTATATTTAATGAAGGCTTAGTAAGCGTTGTTCAAAAATATTTAAAAAAAGGTGCCCAGGTTTATATAGAAGGTCAATTAAATACTAATAAATACACTGACAGCAACGGGCAAGAAAAATATAGCACACAAATAGTTTTGCAGGGTTACAATTCAACTTTAACTATGTTAGGCGGAAAAAGCTCCTCATCTAGTGAAGGTGGAAAAATAGAAGGTAGCCAATTGCCATCTGATGATATGCCTGATATTTCCCAAGATCCAGACGATAAAGTACCATTTTAAATTTGCTTCATGAGTGAAGATTTAAATCAAGAAATTCCAAAAAATAAAAAATATAATTCTGTTCAAATCGTTGATGAGATGAAGACCTCATACTTATCGTACGCTATGAGCGTTATAATAAGCAGAGCTCTTCCAGACGCAAGGGACGGGTTAAAACCAGTGCATAGAAGAATTATTTACGCCATGTACAAGGGCGGCTACGACTGGTCAAAGCAATTTAGAAAATCAGCAAGAGTAGTAGGGGATGTGATTGGTAAATATCACCCTCACGGCGATCAAGCTGTTTATGATGCTTTAGTGAGGTTAGCCCAAGATTTTTCCATGAGTGTAAAATTATTAGATGGACAAGGAAATTTTGGCTCGATGGATGGTGATAGAGCTGCCGCTATGCGTTATACCGAAACAAGATTAGCAAAAATTTCAGAATTTTTAGTCGCTGATATTGAAAAGAATACAATTGATTATCAAAACAATTATGACGATACAGAATTAGAACCAACAGTACTTCCCGCGCAGTTTCCAAATTTATTGGTAAATGGAGCTGGTGGTATTGCAGTTGGAATGGCAACAAATATTCCGCCTCATAACCTTGGAGAAATTATTGATGGAACTCTTGCGTATATTGATAAAAATGACATTTCTATTGATGAATTAATTAAATTAATTCCAGGACCCGATTTTCCTACAGGAGGATTAATAATCGGAAAAGATGCAATAAAGACTGGATACAAAACAGGAAGGGGCTCCATAAAAATAAGAGGCGAGATTGAAACTGAGGAAGAAAAAAAAGATAAAACATTAATCGTAATTAAATCAGTACCATTTCAAACAAACAAATCCCTATTAATTGAAAAAATTGCTTTACTTGTTAGAGAAAAAAAAATCGAAGGCATATCTGACATAAGAGACGAGTCTAATAAAGAAGGAGTTAGAATAGTTATCGAATTAAAGAGGGGAGTATCTAGCGAAGTTATTATTAATCAACTTTATAAATATTCACCTATAGAGTCATCTTTTGGATTTAATACTTTAGCAATTCTCAATGGCAAACCAGAATTATTAAACTTAAAACAATTTATAAAAGTTTTTGTAGATTTTAGAGAAAAAGTTTTAATTAAAAGAACTTTATTTGATTTAAAAAAAGCTAAAGATCGAGTTCATATTTTAATTGGTCTTTTTATAGCAATAGAAAATATTGATGAAATTATATCGATTATTCGTAAATCAAAAAACCCTAATGAAGCCAAAACAACACTTCAAAACAAGCAATGGAGTTTCAAAAAATCAAAAATTAATAAAGATGTTTTAGATGTTAGTGATTTATCTAATAAAGATCAGTACCATTTGTCAGATTACCAAGTAAAAGCAATTTTAGAATTAAGACTTCAAAAACTTACCGGTATTGGACATGAGGAAATAAACCAAGAAATTAGCGATCTTTACAAACTTATAGTTCAATATAAAAAAATTCTTAACGATAGAAACGCATTGTTAACGCAAATTAAAGATGAGCTTAAAGATATCAAAGCAAAATTTGCAACTCCAAGAAAAACCAAAATTATAAACCAGGTGGGTAGTTTTGATATTGAAGACGTAGTTCAAAAAGAAGATGTAATTATTACGATCACTAATAAAGGATATATTAAAAGAAGCCCTTTAAGTTCTGTCAAAGTTCAAAAAAGAGGTGGTAAAGGAAAAACAGGAATAACAACCAGGGATGAAGATTTTGTAAATCAGATATTTACTGCAAACACACATACTCCAATTCTTTTCTTTTCATCAAAAGGTATTGTTTACAAATTAAAAGCCTGGAAAATTCCAGAGGGATCTAATCAATCTAAAGGTAAGGCTCTTCACAGTATTCTTCCTTTAAAAGATGGGCATGCAATTACTTCTATTATGCCATTACCTAGCGATGAGTCTTTATGGGCTCAAATGAAAATCATATTTGCAACAGCTAATGGAAAAATTAGAAAAAACAGTCTTTTAGATTTTGAAAGCATCCAATCTACTGGAAAAATTGCAATAAAATTAGAGGATAATGATTCAATTGCTGGAATAAAAATTCTAGATGATGATGATGATTTTTTGTTAAGCTCAGAACACGGAAAATCTTTAAGAGTACAATCAAAAAAATTAAGAATTTTTAAAGGAAGATCATCAAAAGGTATTAAAGGAATGTCCTTAAAAAAAGATGACAAAATTATTTCTTTATCAATTTTAAAAAGTATAAAAATAACTTCTGAAGAAGCTAAGTCTTACATAAAAGAATCCAGACTGGAAAAAGACGCCGAAGAAACTCCAGATGATGAATCGGATAATACTAAAATAGTAAAACTATCTAAAAAACAATTTGATGATTTTAAAAATAAAGAACAATACATTTTAACTATAACTGAGAATGGCTACGGAAAGCGTTCTTCAGCTTATGAATACAGAGTAAGCGGTAGAGGAGGACAAGGAATTATTAATATTATTGCTTCTGAACGCAATGGTAATGTAGCGTCAACATTTACAATTAATCACGAAGATCAAATTATGTTAATCACTGACAAAGGCCAGATGATTAGATGTAATGTTAAAGACATTAGAATAACGGGTAGAAATACTCAGGGAGTTAGAATTTTCAATCTTTCAGAAAATGAAAAAGTAGTTTCCGCTGCACGAATTGAAGATTCTTCTGAGGAAAATAATTAATGATCCAAAAAGCTAAAATTTACCAACCTTCAAAAACAGCTATGCAATCTGGGAAGGCTAGAACAAAATTTTGGGTTTTGGAATTTGATAAATCTAACTCAAGCAAAGACTTTGTTATGGGGTGGACTTCATCATCCAACACAAATGACCAGGTTAAATTAAAATTTGAAACACAGGAGCAGGCAATAAAATATGCTGAAGAAAATAATATACAATTTAATTTAATAACGCCTAATAAAAATAAGCTTATTATTAAAGCTTATGCAGATAATTTTTTAAAATAATGTTTAAAAGTTTTTTCTTTAACAAAAAATGGGCTTTATGGTCTTGGGGTGGAGGATTGTTATTAATTTTTTCGTTATTAATTCAGGTATCAATAACTGTTAAAATAAATGAATGGTACAAGGGTTTTTATGACTTGTTGCAAAACGCAACCAAAAGTAACATTTCAGAATTTTGGGATAAAATTTATATTTTTTGTTACCTTGCTTTTCCTTATGTTCTTCTTGCAACTTTTACAGCATTTTTTACAAGAGTTTACTCTCTACGTTGGAGGGAGGCCATAACCTTTGAGTACATTCCATTATGGAAAAATAGCAACGAAAGTATAGAAGGTGCATCGCAAAGAATTCAAGAAGACACAAGTAGATTTGCAAAAATTGTTGAAAGCTTAGGCCTGCAAGTCATCCGAGCTATTATGACCTTGATTGCTTTTATACCGATACTTTGGGGACTTTCATCTGGAATTCAAATTGAATTTTTAAAACAATTTCCAGGCTCTTTAGTTTGGGTTTCATTGTTTGTAAGTTTAGGTGGATTAATAGTTAGTTGGTTTGTTGGGATTAAATTACCTGGTCTTGAATATAATAATCAAAAAGTAGAAGCTACATTTAGAAAAGAACTGGTGTACGGCGAAGATGATAGAGTTAATTATGCAAAACCGGATACCGTTTTGGAGTTATTTTCAGGAATTAAATTTAATTATCACAGACTTTTTTTTAATTATGGCTATTTTGATATTTGGGTTAATTTATACGATCAATTCATGGTAATTGTTCCGTACTTAGTGATGGCGCCCAGTTTATTTGCCGGAGCAATAACTCTAGGAGTGATCGTTCAAATATCAAATGCGTTTCAAAGAGTTCATAATAGTTTTTCTTTATTTATTAATCAGTGGACAACTATTACTGAGTTAAGATCAATTTATCGAAGATTAAATGAATTTGAGATTGCGATAGGTTATAAAAAAAATTAACCAGTATCTATAATATTTAGTATTTGATCTTTTTTAAAAAATTTAAGAAGAATATTAAATTTATCAATTGATAAATTCTCGTTAGTATAAAAATCACTTTCTTGTTTTGCGAGTTCAAATAGATGTGAGTGATACATAGGATCTGCAACAATAAAATCTTTCTCACCGCTTTGCTTGTAACCGATAATATCTCCAAATCCTCTTAGTTTAAGATCTTGTTCAGATATATAAAATCCATCATTAGACTCTTTAAGAATTTTTAATCTTTTTTTTCCATTTTCACTTATTGATTTTGAATATATCAAAATGCACTCACCATCTTCAGTTCCTCTACCAACTCTACCTCTTAACTGATGAAGTTGAGCAAGACCAAATCTTTCCGAGTTTTCAATTATGATAGTATTTGCATTTTGATTGTCGACACCAACTTCAATTACGGTTGTTGAGATTAATATTGAAAATTTTTTATCCAAGAAATCCTTCATCACTTTATTTTTTTCATCGTTTTTAAGATTTCCATGCATAATTCCAATGTTTTCTGGAAAATATTTTTTTAAATATTCAAATCTTTCTACAACTGGGGTTAATTTTACTTTTGTACTTTCTTCAATTAAAGGACAAACCCAATAAATTTGCTGTTTATTTTCAATCTTTTTTTTTATTAAATTAATTAAATCTGGTATTTTATTTTCTGGAATAATATCCGTTATTATTTTCGTTTTTTTAAATGGTTTTTCTTTTAATGTGGAAACATCCATGTCTCCATAAGTTGACAAAATTAAAGTTCGAGGAATTGGTGTTGCGCTCATTAAAAGAACATCACAATTCAAACCTCCTTTTTCTGAAAGATTAATTCTTTGTTTAACACCAAATTTATGTTGTTCATCAATAATGATTAGTCCCAATTTATTAAATGAAACAGATTCTTGAAATAAAGAATGCGTTCCTATTAAAAGATCAATTTTTCCATTATGGAGATCTTTTTTTATATCTGTTTGATTTTTTTTTTTTACACTGCTACTTAAAATTTCAATTTTAATATTTAAATCTTTAGTTAATGCTTTGATTAAATTTAAATGTTGTGTTGCTAATATTTCAGTAGGACACATCAAGGCAACCTGATACCCAGAAGCTATGACATTTATTGCAGATATAATTGAAATAACTGTTTTGCCAGACCCCACATCCCCCTGAAGCAATCTTAACATCTTTTTATCTTTTTTAAGCGCTTCTTCGATTTCATTTATAATATTTTCTTGATCGTTAGTTAGAGTGAAAGGAAGTTTGTTTAATATTTTTAATTTATATTCTGAAGAAAAGGATTTTGGTTCTTTATATATCGTTAAATTTTTTTTTTTTATTAGAGAAAAGATTAACAAATTAGAAAATATTTCATCAAATGATATTCTTTCGTAAGCTAGTGAATTTTTATTTAAGTCTTCTATTTTTTTTGGGTTATGTAGTTGAATTAAGGAATCTTTAAAACTTGCCCATTTATTATTTCTTATAATTATATCTCTGTGCCACTCTGGAACGTCTGGTATTTGTTTAGTGATGTTTTCATAAATTTTATTTACAGTTTTATTAGAAATCCCTTTTAAGGAACTATAAGTTGGCATTATTTTGCTAACTTTTTCCTCGTTATTAACGGAGGTTACATAATCAGGATTAGTTATTTGGTATTTATTTTTATAAATATTAATTTTTCCACTTATAATAACCTCGTTATTTAGTGGTAAAATTTCTTTGATATAATTTTCCCTAGAATTAAAAAAAACAATATTTATTTCTCCAGTGTCATCAAAGCATTGAACAGTATTTGGGAGCCTTCTTATTCTTGGAAAATTGTATTTTTTAACCCTAACAAATATAGTACTAATTTTACCGACTTCTAGATTGTTTAGCTTTGGGCAATGTGTTCTGTCTATTAAGCCGTATGGAAAATTGAAGATTAAATCTGCATTAGATTCAATCTTTTTTTCATTAAATAGCTTTTGTATCTTTGGTCCTATTCCTTTTATTTTGGAAATTGGATTAAAAAAGAAATTAAAATTTTTCTCTATCATTTAAAGACTTATTTTATTTAAAATATATATATTAGATATGAACAATTTAATAAAAAAACTTCTATACCGATCTAATCACAGGGGTACAAAAGAGATGGACTTGTTAATTGGGGGGTTTGCAAAAGAAAATTTAGCAACATTAAATGCAGAAGAATTAAAAGAATTCGAGTTGATATTAAATTTCACTGATAAAAAGTTAAATACTTGGCTGATAGACAATAAGTTGGATACTGATTTAGAAAAATTTTCTATTTCTAAAAAGATTAAAGAATTTAAATTAAAATTTTAAATAATACAGGAAATGTATCCTGTATTATTTAGATTTACGGAAATAATATTTTATTTTAATAATTTTCTGTAAGCGAATATTACAGCAAAAACAATTATTAAAGCTCCAATGCCTTGACTTCCAAGACTATTAAGTAAAGCAACTAAATTTTTAGTAACATGGGATCCAAAAAAAGCAACGTTAGGGCCAAAAATGATTTCAGCGAGAATTGATATACCTAACAAAAGGACACCTAGTTCTATAAATTTACTTAAATAACTTTCTATTATCGAGATCCAATTTTTCAAAATAACCTCCTTTTTTATTACTACCCTAGCTTTGTATTAAAAAAACTAGGGTAGTAAAATCTGCTGATTAACTATTTATAAAGATTCAGGATAACTATAGCTGATATTAAACCAACTATTCCTGCTTTTCCTAGTTCTTGAACTAACGCTATAATGTTAGTTGCGATTGAACCAACGAAAGGAACATTGCCGCCTAATAAAGCAACAACGATACCTAATCCAAGTAATGATATAACTACTTGTGTTAGAGCATTAAAGGTCTCTTTTACGCTTGATACCCACTTCATAACTTCCCCCTTTTTTTTTAGTTATACGCATACAGAAAAATAGAATCAGCATGCGCAACCTATAATAGCAAAAAATAACAAATCTTTCTGTTTTATTATTTGTTTAAATTGATGCTTTTATAATGATAATTGGCGGAGAGGGTGGGATTTGAACCCACGAACGAGTTGCCCCGTTGCTAGTTTTCAAGACTAGTGCTTTCAACCGCTCAGCCACCTCTCCGTGTTTAATGACTTTAAATATTGGCTATGTTAAAAAAAAGTAATGAATATTTACCCTAAATTCAAAATATTTCTAATTATTTATTTATTTACAACACTTAATATTAATATCGCTTTATCAAATGAAAAGTTTGATGAATGGTTAGTTGGCTTCAAAAGTAGAGCAATAAGCCAAGGTATTTCAAAAGAAACTGTTGAAAATTCTTTAAAAAACGTCAAATTTTTAGAAAGAATAGT
>JBAXVU010000029.1:0-7490 GCA_037128905.1 Pseudomonadota bacterium
TTATACTAAGTATAAATAATAGTTACAATTTAGATGAAAAAATTACTAAAGAAGAATTTGTAAAATTTTTTGAAAATAAATTTTTTGAAAAACGTGAGATTGATCAAATAATAAAAAGAAATAGCGTAGGTCCTCAGTTTGACGTTTTTGAATTTTTTAATAAAGAAACAAAATTAAATTCGGATCTTTGCTCAACGGGTGAGCAGAAAAAGATATTAATTTCATTGATATTGGGATTTATTTGGTTAATTAAATTGCAAAATAAAAATTCTATTCTTTTATTTGATGAAATTGCATCTCATATAGACGGTAAAAATCTTGAACTTTTTTTTAATGAAATTGAAAAAATTGGCATGCAAACTTGGTATACAGGAACTGACAAACAACTGTTCCAAGCTATTGAAAATAAAGCTTTTTTTGTAAAATTATAGCAATTACCTTGTCCTAATTAAGGATAAAAAATGTTATAAAAGGCCTCAATAAAAATTCATAAATGCCTGAAAATTTAACAAAAAAACCTCAGAATAATTCATACGAAGCAGACTCAATTAAAGTCTTAAAGGGGTTAGACGCGGTTAGAAAAAGACCGGGCATGTATATTGGTGATACCGATGATGGCACAGGTTTGCATCATATGGTTTTCGAAGTTATCGATAACTCAATCGATGAAGCTTTAGCTGGGCATTGCAATGAAATTTATGTCTCTTTAAATAAAGATCAGAGTGTTACCGTTGAAGATAATGGAAGAGGTATCCCTGTTGATATGCACAAAGAAGAAGGCATATCAGCTGCTGAAGTTATTATGACTCAGCTGCACTCTGGAGGAAAATTTGATCATGATTCATATAAAATTTCAGGCGGACTACATGGTGTGGGGGTTTCGGTTGTTAATGCTTTATCTGAAAATTTAAAATTAAATATTTTTAGAAAAAATAAAGAATATCTTGCTGAATTTAAAGATGGAGTTACTTCAAAATCGTTAAAACAAATTGGAGATGCAAAAAAAGCGAATGGTACTTCCGTAACTTTTTTACCTTCAAAGAAAATATTTACCACTACAGTATTTGATATAAATATTTTAAAGAAAAGAATTAAAGAATTAGCATATCTTAACAAGAGTATTCAGATTGTTTTGGAAGATAAGCGTGAAGAAAAAGTAAAGAGATCTGAATATAAATTTGAAGGTGGTATCGCAGAATTTGTCGTTGATCTTGATAAGAATAAAGAAAAATTAAAGTCCGATGCTGGAGAAAATCTTTTTACAAAACCAATTTATATTTCAGGTACTAAGAATGATATCCAGCTAGAAGTCGCTCTAGTCTGGAATGCAGGTTATCAAGAACAGGTTGTAACCTTTACAAACAACATCCCTCAAAAAGACGGAGGAACACATTTAGTCGGCTTTAGAAATGCATTAACTAGAACTATAAATAAATACGTAGTTGATAATAGTATTTTAAAGAAAGAAAAAATTTCAGTAACGGGAGATGATGTTAGAGAAGGTTTGACGGCTATAATTTCTGTAAAAGTTAAAGATCCTAAATTTTCATCTCAAACAAAAGAAAAATTAGTATCCTCTGAAGTTCGTCCAGCAGTAGAAGGACTGGTTAATGAAAAGCTAGAAGTTTGGTTTGATCAAAATAACAAAATAACAAAAACGCTTGTTCATAAGATTTCTCAGGCCGCTTTAGCAAGAGAGCTCGCTAGAAAAGCGAGAGAAAGTGTTAGAAGAAAAAGCGCTTTAGATGTTTCTAGTTTGCCAGGTAAATTAGCCGACTGCCAGACTAAGGATAAGGATAAAGCTGAATTATTCATCGTTGAGGGGGATTCAGCCGGAGGTTCTGCAAAACAAGCGCGGAATAGGGAATTTCAGGCTGTATTGCCGTTAAGAGGAAAAATTTTAAACACTTATGTCGATTCAAAGAATAATGGATCATCTAAACTAGATCCCGCAGAGGCAAAAAAAGTTTATGCGAAGATGTTGTCTTCTAACGAAATCATAACTTTAATAAATGCCATAGGCACAGGATTTGATGATTTTAATATTGCAAAATTAAGATACGGAAAAATTATTATTATGACCGATGCCGACGTTGACGGATCTCATATAAGAACTTTACTGCTAACTTTCTTTAACAACGAACCATTTAATGAGCTGATTAAAAATGGAAAAATTTATATAGCACAACCACCGTTATATAAAATTAAAGTTGGTAAAAAAGTATCCTACATTAAAAACGATGAAGATCTTTTTGATATTACAATTGATACCGCTAAAGAAAATATTAAGCTTTTCTCAGAAGAGACTGGAAAATCAAAAGAAGAAAACTTTGATGAAGTTATAAAACATTGTAGACAATTTGATTCAAAAATAAGAAATTTAGGAAAAGATTATGATAAAGAATTAGTGGAAGCACTAACAGTTGTAGGTAGTTTTTATAAAGACAAAAAAAATTTTTTAATCAGAGACGATTCTAATAATAAAAAAAAGGAAGGAGCAGCACAAGCAGCCGCAGAATATTTAAATAAGTTTAGTACTAATGCAGAAGGCAATTCTTGGAAAGGATCATACAAAGATGATTCATTTATTTTAGAAAAAAAATATTACGAAGAAACAATTGAAAAGAAATTAAATATTAATTTCTTAGAAACAAAGCATGTTGAGGACTTAAGTCAGTTAGGAGATATGTTAAAAATCTTTAGAAATAATTGTCATATAATTAATTCAGCCAATGAAAAAACTGAAATATTCTCTCCTATAGATTTTTTAAAAAAAGTAATAGAAGAAGGTAAGAAATCTATATCCATTCAAAGATTTAAAGGATTAGGAGAAATGAACCCGGAAGAGCTATGGGAAACAACTTTAGATCCCAAGAACAATACTTTATTAAAAGTAGACTATTCAGGAAATGATGTTGATAATGACACTACGAATCCAGGTGATAAAGATAGAGAAATTTTCAAAATTTTAATGGGGGAAGATGTAGTGCCAAGAAAAGATTTTATTAATAAAAACGCTATTAATGTAAATAATCTAGATATCTAGTTTAATGAATTTAGCAAAATCTCCAGAGCTAAATGACAATCAAATAAAACTTTTAACTTTAATAAATATTCGTTGGGCCGCAATTTTTGGTCAGTTTATAACAATTTCAATTGTATATTTTTATTTTAATTTCAATTTTAAGATTGAGTATTGTTATTTATTAGTTTTATTTTCATTTGTTCTTAATATTTTTTTACAAATTAGATCAAAAAAAACTGATTTATTATCCAATAAACAAGCCACTTTTAGCATTTTATATGACCTTTTTCAGTTATTCGGGTTACTATTTTTAACTGGAGGATTAACTAATCCATTTTCAATATTAATTGTTGCACCAATTACTATTGCTGCTGGATTTTTAAATTTAAGAAGCAGTATTTTAATAGGAATCTTCTCAGTTTTATTAATTGTTATTTTATCATTATTTTATACAGAGCTTCCAGGACTTCCAAAAAATTACCTTTTTCCAAAGTTTTATATTTTCGGATTGGCATTAGCGCTATGTACAGCGATTGTATTTTTGGCCATCTATTCACAAAGACTAGCAATAGAAAGTTCTCAAAGAAATGAAGCTTTTAATGTTTTGCAACAAATCTTCTTAAGAGAGCAAGAATTAAGATCTTTAGGAGGATTGGCAGCTGCAGCAGCCCATGAATTAGGAACTCCATTAAATACAATATCTTTAGTTGCTAAAGAATTAAAAAAAGAATTAGGATCAAATAAAAAATTTAATCAAGATTTAGATTTGCTTATTTCTCAATCACAAAGATGTGGAGAGATGTTGAAACAGATATCTAGAAATCCTCATACAGAGAAAGTAGACAAATTCTTAGACAAGGCATCATTTAAAATTATTGTTCATGAAATTATCGATTCATTTAAAGATTTGAGTAAGAAAAAAATTATAATTAATGAAGAAGAGTATAAGAAAGATTATTTAATAACTAAAAAAATTGAGATTATTTATAGTCTTAAAAATATCATTGATAATGCTTTAAAGTTTTCTTCAAATAAAATTATGATTTCTCTAGTATCTAATGAGGATGAACTTAGAATAAAAGTAGAAGATGATGGGGTCGGTTTTTCAAATCAAATATTAGGATTTTTAGGAGATCCTTATATTAAATCTAAAAGCCTAGACAATAGTAGCGAAGGGTTAGGTTTGGGTATTTTTATAGCTAAGATATTTTTAGAAAGATTGTCGGCTGTTATTAATTTTTATAACCTTGAAAACAAAGGTGCCGGGGTAGATATTTTTTGGAAGAAGAAAGACTTAAATAATTTAAAGCTTATATAGATGGCTCTTGTTGAGTCATGCAATGAATTGCTCCAAATCCCCAAATAAGATCACGACAGTTGATTGGAACAATTTTTCTATCTTTAAAATGCTTTTCTAGAATCTGAAAAGCTTTGTCATCATTTTTATCTTCAAAGATTGGCAATAGCACAATTTTATTTGCTATATAAAAATTTAAATAACTCGCTGGCACCCTTGTATTATCTATAATTAAAGGTGATGGCATTGGAATTTCCACAATAGTATTTTGTTTACCTAAATGATTTCTAGATTTTTTTAGAGTTTTTAAATTTTCATTTAAAGCTGAGTAATTATCATCATTTTTTTTATACTCCATCGCTGTAAATATTTTATCATCATCAAAAAATCTTGTGATGTCATCAATATGACCATGCGTATCATCACCAACAATACCTTTATTAAGCCATATAAAATTTTTGATATTTAAACTTTCGCTTAAAATTATTTCTAATTTTTCTCTACTTAGCCCAGGGTTTCTCTCTTGAACTTTACTTAATAAACACTCTTTTGTTGCAATTAATGTTCCTTTTCCATTCACATCAATTGCACCGCCTTCCAATATAACATCTTTAACTTTATTTCTAATTTTGGCTTTTACATCTATCAATTCTATATTTTTAATTTTGGCTATTTGCGGCTTAATATTATTATCAAAATTATAATCTTTATATTTAGCCCATGCATTGAAATGAAAATTAGTCATGATTTTTTTTTTCAAAACATCATTTACTAAAAAAATGGGTCCAGTATCTCTAGTCCAAACTCTATTTGTTTTAATGATATGAAAATTAACTCTATTAAGATTTGTCTTTTCTTTAGTTAAGATTTTTTTAATATTTTTTTTAACCGCTTTTGATTGGATTAAAATATCAACGTTTTGAACTTTGGAAAGCGCTGAAGCTATTTTAGCAAAAGTTGATGGGATGTTTTCAAATTTATCTGGCCAGTCATTTTTGTTGTGCGGCCACGCTAACCATGTAGAGCTTTGTTTTTCCCACTCTGCTGGCATTCTATAACCCAAAGATGCCAGATTTTCATTCATTGGAAGGATTTTTTAATAAACCGTGGTATTGATCAATTCTTCTGTCTCTTAGGAATGGCCAGTGTTGTCTTACCTTTTCAACTTTACTTAGATCGATATTA
The DNA here is from genome assembly GCA_037128905.1 of Pseudomonadota bacterium. GTDB lineage: Bacteria > Pseudomonadota > Alphaproteobacteria > Pelagibacterales > Pelagibacteraceae > Fontibacterium. The sequence continues at coordinate 5,508 of JBAXVU010000029.1, forward strand.
CAAACGATAATTTCCTCTTTGTCATTACTAGCTTCCGCAATAATGTTTCCGTTAGGGTCAAATACAATTGAATTGCCCCAAAATTCTATAGATTTATCTTTTTTACCTTCAATGCCCACTCTATTGACAGAAACGACGTATACGCCGTTTGCTATAGCGTGCGATCTTTGAATTGTAAGCCATGCATTTAATTGCGATTTACCAAATTCTTTTTTCTCACGTAAGTGCCAGCCTATTGCTGTTGGATAAAATATAATTTCTGCACCTTTTAGAGCCGTTAAACGAGCAGCTTCAGGAAACCACTGATCCCAACATATTAAAGTTCCAATGGCACCATGTTTAGTGTTGAAGCTTTTAAAACCTAAATCACCTGGCGTGAAATAAAATTTTTCATAATATTGAGGATCGTCTGGAATGTGCATTTTTCTATAATGACCAAAGATCTTTCCTTTTTCATCAATTACAACGCATGAGTTATGATAAAGACCTGAAACTTTTTTTTCAAAAAGCGGAACAATTATTATTACACCTATTTTTTTTGCTAATTTGCATAATGCATCAGTAGTTTTTCCGGGTATTTTTTCTGCTAATGAAAAATTATCGTGATTTTCTTCTTGGCAAAAATAATGTGTTAAAAATAGTTCAGGCAAACAAACGATTTGAGCGCCTTTTTTTTTGGCTAATTTTGTTTTTTCGATAGCTTTAGAAAGATTCTTTTTTGGATCAGCATCCATCTTCATCTGCACCAAAGCTACTTTAGTTAGTGAAGACATTGTTTATTTGAATAATTTAGAAAAACTCCTTTTAGGTCTATTTTTCCAGTAGCCTCTATGAAATGCATCGCTTGCTATTAGAGGTATCACGCTAGTTGCTTCAGCGAAAACCATTTGCTCTCTTGCTGTGTCTACTTTTCCCCATGAGCTTGCTTCTTTTAATGTAGAAGAACTGCATGCTCCGTCTCTAACGTCAGCAACAGTTATTTGTATAGCGTACTTATGCATATCAACTTCTTTTCCTAAAAGTTCAGCACATATTACTGTGTCTTGAATATAGTTTTTAGGAACTCCACCACCGATCATTAATAAACCCGAAGTTTTTGATTTAATTTTAATTTCAGTAAGTTCTCTAAAATCTCTTACAGAGTCAATTGTTAAATGTTTTTTAGGATTTCTTTCTTGGTGCATTACCAAACCAAAACCTGCGCTAGAATCTGTAAATGCAGGACAGAATATTGGCACATCATTTTCGTAAGCAAGTTGAATTAAAGATTCTTTCTTCTTCGAATGTTTTGTTAAATATTTTCCCATTTCTCTTATGAATTCACGAGAAGTATAAGGTCTGGGTTCTAATTGGTCTGCAATTTCTCCAACCGTTTTATCACACGCTTGTAGCTGGTCTTCATCAATGTAAGTGTCGTATATTCTGTCGATATAATGTTCTCTTAATACGTTATCATTTTGAAATTGAGATCCTTGGTAGTGTCTAAAGCCTAGAGCTTCAAAGAAATCCATATCAACAATAGATGCTCCTGTTGAAACAATAGCATCGACCATGTTGTTTTTAACTAAATCAGTATAAACTTTCATGCAGCCAGCAGCAGAAGTTGATCCTGCTAAAGTTAGAAAAACGGTGCAGTCTTTATCATTTAACATCTCGTTATAAATTTGCGCTGCATTAGCCGTCTCTCTAGATGTGAATGACATCTTAGCCATAGCATCTATGATGGGTCTGGCATCAAATGAGGTAATATCGATGTGCTCGATTGCTTTATCTAAAAAGCTAGATTTGTTGTGACCTACAGTTGGATTTGAAGATTTGCTCATTAAGCAACAAGATAATTGCTTTTGTATTCTTCATCTTGTTCATTTTGATAAACAGACATGATTGGTTTATCTTCAATTTCAAAAATATCATCTGAATAAAAGCCATTAAATTTAGTTCTAAAAGTTAAGCCGTAACTTCCTAATTGTCCAATCTCGATAT
>JBAXVU010000003.1:0-21380 GCA_037128905.1 Pseudomonadota bacterium
CTCCACCAACAATAAATAGTAGGGATAGAAAACGAAAGACGTTATTTTTCATTAATGTTTATTATCTTATTGTCTGACCAATACTGAATATTGGCATGTATAAAGCAACCATTAAAATACCAATAATTGCACCAATTACTACAATCATCACAGGCTCAATAATTGTTGAAAGACCTTTAACTACCGTATCGAACTCTTCTTCATAATAATTTGAAATAGATTGAAACATTTCTTCCATGTTACCCGTATTTTCCCCAACAGCAGTTAATTGAGCAAGTTGAGCTGGAAAAATATGTTTCTCATCCATAAATAATTTAGACAGTGAATCTCCTGTTACAATTTTTTCTGAAATTCTTTGAATTGCATATACGAAGACAAGATTATCGGTAACGCTTTGAGCAATTTTTAAAGTCTCAACAATGCCAACGCCAGCCGCTTGTAAATTAGCCATGATCATGGTCATTCTTGAGATCACAGCTTTTTGAATTAGATTACCAAATAAAGGAATTTTAAGTTGAAACTTATGAACTGCAAATCTAAATGGCTCTACATTCTTCATTAAGTGTTTAAGTCCAAAACGGATTCCAAGAAAAATTGCAATAATGGCTAATACGTTGGGGCCACTAGAAATAAAACGACTTGCGCTTATGATAAAAGCAGTTGCTGCCGGAAGTTTAACTCCCATGGAGCCATACATTTTCTCAAATACAGGAACTACTTTCCATAACATGAAAGCAGTAATCAATGTTGCAACCGTAAATAAAGTAACCGGGTAAAATAGCGCGCTTTTAATGCCAGCTACGATCTTTTGATTTTTTTCCTGAAGATCAACTAGCTTCTTTAAAAAATCATCCAATCTTCCACTTGCCTCACCTGCAGCTATTAAATTGATGTAAATATTATTGAATACGGTTGGATGCTTACCAAAAGCCTCTGTTAAACTTAAACCAGCATTTAAATCCTTGCAAATTTGTGATGCAATAGATCTCATTTTTTTATGAGTAGTTTGATCTCTGATCATAGAAATGGATTCTAAAATAGGTAGACCCGCTCTAATCATGGTTGAGATTTTCTTAGTAAACTGAACTAGTTCTTTGGTGGGTACTTTTCCAAAAGGACCAAAGTTTAAATAAATATTTCCTTCAAAGAAAATAATAGGCGCATTACTTAAAGGAATATCTTTTGGGGTATTGTCTTTTTTAGAACTTTGTTTGATGGAGATTACGATAATTTTTTGATTTTGTAGTTTAGTTGAGGCTTCTTTGATGTTGCTTCCATCAATTTCTCCGCTTACTTTTTTTCCAGTTTGGATTCCTTCAAACGCAAAAACTGCCATATTATCCAGCGATGACTAAAGTTCTTTGATATTCTTCAAAAGATAGAACGCCTTGTTTCATTAAGTCTCTTGCAATTTCTTGCATGGTTACAAAGCCGTCTTTTTTAGCAGCAGCTAATAATTCTGAGGTTCTACCATTTCTTAAAATCTCTTCTTCTAGTGCTGGAGTTTTTTTCAAAACTTCATAAATACCTTTTCGTCCTTTGTAGCCAGTATTGTTGCAGGTAGCACAACCTGTTCCTTTTCGTGGTCTAAAAGTTGATAATTCTTCTTCTTTAAATCCAATATCTAATAACATTTGATTAGTTATTTTTTCATCAACACTTGTGCATTCAGTACAATTTTTTCGAGCCAGTCGCTGCGCAACAATTAAAGATAAAGAAGATGCCACCATAAAACTTGGCACACCCATACTTATTAATCTTGTAATTGTTGAAACAGAGTCGTTGGTGTGAAGTGTGCTTAATAATAAGTGACCCGTTAATGCAGCTTTCACTGCAATATCTACCGTTTCTTTATCTCGAATTTCTCCAACTAAAATCACTTCTGGATCTTGTCTTAAAAAAGATTTTAAAATTTCAGGAAATGTTAAACCAATTTCATTATTAGCTTGAACTTGTCCAACTCCTTTTAAGTAATACTCAACTGGATCTTCAGCCGTTAAAATATTAATTCCAGGTTTGTTAATTTTTTTAATACAAGCGTATAACGTGGTGCTTTTACCGCTTCCGGTTGGACCTGTGACCAGAACCATTCCTTGAGGTGATTCAATTGCTGATATTAATTTCTTATAATCGTCTTCTTGAAAGCCTACTTGATCTAATTCTAAATCAGGGCTTCCAGCCAAAATACGCATGACCACTCGTTCGCCATTTTTACTTGGTAAAACATTAAAACGAACATCGATTTCAGTGTCATCAATGTTTCTTGGATTTGGATTTGGAAATTGTAATTGTCCATCCTGAGGCAGTCTTTTTTCAGAAATATCGCAGCCTGATATAATTTTTAAACGAGTAACGATGGCATTATAATTTTCCATCAAATATTTTGTGTATTGATCTTGAACAATCAGCACGCCGTCTTTTCTAAATCTGATACGCGCTTCATCATGACGAAAGTGTTCAATATGAATATCACTTGCGCCGGTTAAAAATGCTCTTTGTAATACTTCATCAACAAAATTAACAACATGACTTTCGCTATTACCTGTTGTCTTAATAGAAGAGGGTTTAAAAGAAGTTGCTGTTCTTACACCAGCAGATGAGCCTGTGTCTTGAAGATTAGAAATTGATTTAAATCTAAAGGCGTTATCTAAATTTGACGGTTTTGCCACATACATCTCGATATTATTTCCAGTCATGGTCTTTAATTTTCCAGCTAACATGGTCTTAGTTGGATCGAGAATTGCAATTTTTAAAACTTTACCTTCAATTTCAAAAGGTAAAATTTCATTTTGAATAATAAAATCTTTTGGTAATTTATTTAAAGCATCTGCTTTAATGCCTTCTTCCGTTAAATTAATTTTTCGAAGCGCATAGTTTCTTGAGATTGCAGAAACTAAATCATCTTCAGTAATTTGATTTTTTTTTAATAGATAATCAATAATTCCAAGAGGAGTTTTGCCGTTAGAGCTAAATTCTTTTTGCGCCTCGGCAATATTTTGCTCATTTAATTTCCCCATATTTTTTAGGAAATTAGAAAGCTTAACACTCGTTTCAGGTGATAATGTCAGCATGTAAATTGAGAACTATTATATAATAGTCACCGTGATAAAGACAAGAAGTTGAGTTTTATCGTCTTGTTTATCAGTCTGTTTAAATAAATTTCCAAGCACTGGAAGATCCCCAAGTAACGGAGTTTTCTTAACGGTGTCTCCTTTGGTCGTGGTATAAACGCCACCAAGAACTGCGATCGATCTGTCATCAATTGTAATTTTAGATTTAAAGTGCTGTTTATCAATTGGAGGTGCAGTGTTTGCAGCAGCTGTGCCAGCAGAGTCATTTGTTAAATCAAGATCTAATAAAATTTTACCATTACCAATAATTTTTGGTTTAACTTTAAGATTTAAATTTGCATTCACAAACTGTGTACTTGAAGCAATGTTAGCACCACCTGCAACCGTGTAAGGAATTTGTTGTCCTTGAGTAATGTTAGCTTCCTCTCCGTCCATCGCATAAACTTTAGGATTAGAAATAGTTTCTGTTATTCCCTCAGCTTCCAATGCGTTAATTTCAACCTTTAATCTTGCCATTCCAAGTCTTCCAATAATTCCAATTCCAGATGTGCCTGAAAAAGAAAAATCAGCTAAACTTCCAGCTGCAGTTCCAAGGGCAAGACCACTTGCAGTTAAACCCGCCCCCGAAGTATCGGTTGTTCCTCCTGGAGTTCCACCTGTAATACCACTAATTTGTTCAGCGCCATTTTTTGCACCTTGATTTACGTAGTTAGCGCCAACTCTAGCGCCTAACTTTCTTTCAAATGTGTCTTTAGCGTTTACGATATAAGCTTCAATTAAGATTTGTTTTTTCTTAACATCAAAAGTATCTAAAATAGATTCAACTTTTGACAGTTGCCTTTCAGTTCCAGTGACAACAATCTGATTATTTTTATCATCTTCAACAATTTTTAACTCACCATCGACGTCATCTTTAGGAATAATTTCTTTAATCTTAACAGACATATCTTTGCTGGTTTGGTAGTAAATTTTAAAGACAGCAGAATTATCCTGAGAGTCAGAAGAGATATCTGATCTATCATTTAGAGAATTTAAATTTTTTTGCCTAATTTTAGTTGCATCAATTTTACCTTTTTCTAATTGAAGATATTTATTTTTAGTATGAACGGTAAGCAGTTTAGAAGAGTCATCTACAGTCATGATTAAATTTTTCATCTCTAATACCGCATAAACGGCTGAACCCCATTTAACTTTGTCAAAATCTAAAGAAATAGTTCCATCGACTTCATCGCCAATAATAATATTGCGGTTAACAAGGGATGCAAAAAGTTTTAATGCGGCATGAATATTAATATCGTCCATCTTTATAGAAACAGGAGTTGTTTCTAATTTTTTGATATTAGCGTTAAAATCTTCAATCTTTATAGGAGTAGATGGAGTTTTTGTGCTATCAGCTTTTGCGCCATAAAGATCTGTTCTTCGTGGTTGCACAAATCTTTCATCTTCATTTAATTTAGTAAGATTAGATTGTTGCTCCGATAGTTTGCTTGCATCTTCTCTTAAATTCTTACCCGTGTTTTGAGGATTAACTACTTCAACACCTAACTTTGCGCCACGATCTGGATCTTTTGCAAGTTCAGGACCTGATCTGCAACTAGCTAAAGCTAAAAATGAACATAGCAGTAGCAAACTAATTTTTTTTGTATTTAAAAAATTCATTATCTAACGTTACTTGTTTTTTTAAGCGGAGTATTAATCTCAAAAATAAATTCTTTATTATCTTCAACCACAATCATCTTATTTTTTTCAATTGAGATGATAACTCCATTTTTACTTCCTAACTTATCCCCCTGACGTACCATAATTTCTTTATTTCCAACAGCAACAATAGCCATATTATTAGAATTTATTTTAGAATTTTGATCATTTTTATTTGAAGAATTTGCATCTTTGCCTTTAGAAGCTAAGGCGGTTGCTTTTAAAATATATTTTTCTAAATTTTCATTAGAACCAGAGCTGTTAAATTCATTATTAATTTTCTTTTTAAAAATAGCAGGCTCTTTTGCGTTATCATCTATTGAATTTGAAATACTGTCTCGTGTTAATCTTTTTGTAAACGGATCTCCTTCTGCAAATGCAACATTGCTAAAAATAGTTATTAAAAAAATAATGTAATAAAATATATTTTTAATCATTTCGCTGGAGGTCTGTTAGGTGCTGTAGGAGCAGGCCGATTAGTATTAGCATTGATATTAATGTTAACTAAAGGAGCGCCACCTTGGTTAGTACCAGGAGTTGGTGCAAGGGCTGCAATTTTTTCCTGTTCATAAAACTTTTCACCTTCAATAGCTTTTAAATTTAAATTAATGACAAACAGCTTAGTGATTGGTTCTTTTAGAACTCGTTTAGAAGAATTGGCAGTGGTTTGATAAATTTTTTGCAGATCCTGATCTGTTAGTGCAGAAATTCTTTCAATCTTAGCGCCTTCAATCATTTGATTTTCAGATAATTTATTTACAAAATTTATAATACTAACATCATCAATAGACACACCTTCAATTTTTACTTTTTTCTTTTCAGCAATTTCAAAATTAGTAATTCTGACATTGTTTGGCACAATATTTTCTAAATTTTTAAATAATGTTGCATTGGTTAATTTATTAGATCCAAATAAATTTAAATTTTTAACATCTTCATCAAGTTTGGAAGTGGCAACAGGATTAGCAGTTCTTGGATTTGCACCTCTCATCAAAGCCATTCGATTATTGGCCGGATTTGCTTTGATTAAAGAATTATTTTTCATAATTGTTGGAATCTTTGAAATAGCTAAGTGAGTACCCACTGCTAATAAAATCAAAAATGCAAATGTATTAGCTGCTTTACCAAGCACGCCGTACTTGGTGTTGTTCTTAGTTTCGATCGCATTGGTTAAAAGATTATATCTAAATTTCTCAAAACTTTTGTTTTCAAGATCAAAAGGATTTAGTTTTTTTACCGCAACTCCAAGTGCTTCCGAAATTAAAGATTTGCTTGAAAGTGCGTCGTAATTTTCAAATGCACGATTACTGAATTCTATTTTATCTTCAATATTAAAAGGCTCAACTTTAATATCGGTTAATTGTTTTTCAATTCCTATTATAAAATTATTTGAAGTTGGATAATTGCTACTTAAGTAGAGTACTTTAATGGCATTGGTTTCGTATTTTGTTTCAAATTCAATTAATGCATTTTTAATTTGTGAAGTTAAACGCTCAAAGATTTCATCCCAAAAACCAGTATTGATATCACCAACCTCTTCAATAGTTTCTAACAAAACTTTATCAGCCTCAATAATATTAAGAGGCATAATCGTTGTTGCCTTGTGGGAGGCAACAGTTACATAATTTTCTCCATTGCTATAATTTAAAAGAGCAACAGGTTCGTTAAAGATTTCATCTCCTAAAATTATCTGAAGAGCATTAAGCTGGGCTACAGAACCAATATCCACTATGACAGGATTTAAGTTGCAGGATTTGATAACGTTTAAATATTCATCAACTATTTTCTTTTCTGCGTAGTAAACAGAAATCTCCATCATCTCAGATGTGGTTTCGTTAGGCATAATTTGATAACTGAAATTATAATTTTCAGTATCTTTAGGCAGAGCATCAAATTGCTGCCAAAATAAACCTGTGCTAACAGCAGAATCTAAATCTTTGCTTTCCATTTTAGGGATTGTTAACTGCAATATTCTTGCACTTTCAGCAGGAAGGGTTAGTGCAACATCTTTTGTTTTGATGCTATTTTCTGAAATAAATTGTTTTAATTTTTCGCTAATATCTTTTGCATCAGCTATTAAACTATCGCTTGAGTTTTTGAGTTTTGAATAAAAATAATTTTCAATTTTCCAAGAATTTTTTTTCTTTGAAATCAGGCAAGCTTGGATTTCATCTTTTTTAAGAACAACGCCTAACGTTTGTTCATTTTCAGTTAAAATTTTACCAAAAAAACGAACGATCGGATCAAGTCTATCTGCAATATTCGACATAAATTTTGGATTTTATGTATAGCAGTAAAATATATAATTTATGTAATTAAATTTAAGCGATTAAATTTAAAGTTGTAATTATAGTATTTAACTTTTTATTCCCCAGCTGTTGTAAATTTTCCAGTGCAGTTTAGCGTAGTATTTTGTGATGCTCCACCTGACTGAGCAGAGGGAATGTTTTGTCCTCCGCAATTTAAAACGATATCGCCGGTTACTCTAATTCCACTTTTTCTTTCTTGAGCTACAAGTGAAGTGCTGAAGTAATGATAGCCCAAGTGATAGATGCCAAGGACTAAAAGAATTAAAATAATATTTAGTTTATTTTTTTTCATGTTTTTAAGTTTTGGTTGTTAGAAGAGATAATTATAATATTAAAAATCTAAAGTTAAAAGGGTTCCGCCTTTACCATCTGTTGCGTGCTCATATTTAACATTCTTGCAAATAGTATTAATAAAATGTGTACCCAGACCTCCAACTTTCACATCATCGATATCTCTAGGCTTTATTAAACTCAAATCTATTTGCTTGCCGTAGTCTCTAATTTTAACCGTTAGATTACTACCCTCTACGATCTCAACTTGAATGGGTCCGTTCTTTTTCATCTCGTAAGCATATCGTATAATATTTTGTGCGGCTTCATCGATTGCAAGAATGATTAGATCGATATCTAAATTGGTTGAAATAGTTTCAAGATGTTTTTTAATTCCTGCGCGGAGTGTTTTTAATTCATTAGGGTATGCAAGAATTTCTACAATCATATACTTTATCTATCGATTAATTTTTATATTATAAATATTATTCAAAATGAAATTATTTTTATATAAAAATCAAAGAGGTTTTTCAATCGTTGAAGCTGTTACTGCTGCAGTGTTGTTGATTATTGGTGTACTATTTTTTTTTAATATTCAAGGACAACAGCTAATTCAATTTACAAATTTTAGAGATTTAGAAAAAATAGAATATTCAGCTAATGGCATTTTTGAAGAATTAGAATCAATGAGGTCGTCGAGTGGACCTATAGATAATTATTTGAGCGTTGATTTATTGCAAACCTCAGATGATCAAATTGTTGTTAATTTTCAAAATTTATTAAACAACACTCTAGGAACAGCAGGGGATGGAGATATTAGACAACTGACCTTAACCGCAAGTACCGATAACAATGGAAATGTAACTCAATATTTAGCAAAGATTAGAATTAAAAAAGATAAAATTGATCAAGAATTAACAAGAATAATTTATTAGATGAAATTTAAGAAGAAAAAAATTAGAGGCCTTTCTCTTGCTGAAGTTTTGATAGCAATGACTATTTCAACCTTAATATTTGCAGCTGCCTATTTAATGTACAGTTACTTTCAATCTAGTTTTACAAGGCAACTTAGTTTGAGTGATTTGCAAGGAGAGGCGAGAGTTGTGATGTTAAATCTAGATCTAGATACAAAAAAAGCAGGCTACAGTTTGCCCAATTCTTTGCCTGTAAAAAAACCAGTTCTAATATTAAATAATACTATTTCTTTCTGTTATGATGAAAGAACAATTCGAAAAAGAGTTATTTATTCATTCGATCCAACAAACAAAACTATTACAAGATCAGTTTATGAAGATAATAACAATTCCGTTTATGATCAGTATAACAATTGTAATCCCGATGATGTTACTGGAACATATATTACTCCAACCCTTGCAACCGTTGCAAATAAAGTAAGTTCATTTTCAGGAACGCTACAAGGAAATGTCATTATAATAAATATTGGTTTGCTATCTGAAAATGGTGTTGAAGAAAATTATAATCAAAGATTTTTTTTAAAAAATTATGACCGATGTCCACCCGTTGCAATAACTACTGGTTTAATAATAAATTTTGATGCCTGCGATGATAAAAATAATAATCAAACAGATCGATGGTTTAATAAAGGAATTGGAGGTTCAAATTATGACGCGACAGTTAGTGGGTATAAAAATTACTCAAGTAATGGACCTTCAAGTTATTTTTCTGTCTTTAGATATGGGTATAACGCAGCTGGGTTTTTTACGTTTCCTCCTCCAGTTAGTCAGAACATGAGTTGGGGAATTTGGTATCAGTCTAATGACGATACTCCAAATTTTTTGCTAGATCCAAATACACAATACTCATGGTTTTTTAACGCTCCAATGATTGGACATGAACTAGGAGGAATTAGAAACGACTGGAGCATTAGTATGGGAGGCGGACAAATTTGTTGGGGATCTGGAAATTTGAATGGAGATAATGATCAAGGCTTATGTTCAAACGGTAATCAATATAACGACGGCAATTGGCATTATGCCGTTGTAACCAGACAAAATGGTACCGAAAATAATTTAGATTCAGTAATAAATATTTATATAGACGGTAATCTAGATGTAGTTTTCACAAACGCAAATGGAGGTTACAGAACTACAGATCAGGTAATTGGAATTGGAACTGATGGAGATCGGATTAGAGGCTGGAATGCAAATGTAGCAATTGTTCAAGGTTATAACCGAGTACTTTCACAAGATGAGGTGATGAAAAATTATAATGCGCAAAAAATTAGATTTGGATTTCAATGAAATTTAAAAAAAGATTTAAAAATCAAAAAGGGTTTGCGCTTGGTCTAGTAATTATAATTGTTGTAGCTTTTGCAATTATGACTAGTGCATTTTTTTTGTATAACGATCTAGAGCTTACGGCATTTAATAATTCAAAAAAAGATAAATTAATAAAAGCATCAGCTAATCTTGGAATTGAAACAGCCTACAAAGAAATTGTAAACAATACATCCCAAAATTTTTTATTTTATGTCTATGCTTCCTCTTTTATTAATAGCGCTTGTATTAGCGGAATTAATAATTTTTGGGAGTATAATTACCAGCAATCAAAGCAGAATTTAAGTTCTGATTTTTCGTCAGATGATTACACTGAATATGGATATGAGTATTTTATAAAAAAAAATTTTATCGATGATTACAATATTGATTATACGATTATTGCTTGTGCAACTTTAAATTCAAACCCAGTCACATATGTAAGCTTGGACTTAACAACCTCATACATTGAAGGAAACTCTAATGCCGTTGCGATTAAACGATTAGGTTCTGGAAATATAGCGTTTTAAAATAAAGTTAAAAAATTAATTCAGATTTTTTTCTAACTTCGTAAATATTCTGCACAAGTCCTGTTAATTCTTTATCCACTTCCTCAATCACATTATCCCATGTGTTATTTTGATTTTGTCTAAATAGTCTTATGTTTTCATACCAAATACTTTCATCAATATTTTCAAACCAACGCCAATCACAAGTTTGTGGAAGTAATAACCAAGTAGTTTTGCCAAGACTGGCAGCAAGATGAGCAATGGATGTATCAACAGTAATCACCACATCTAAAAGTTTGATAATTGCAGCGGTATCAATGAAAGCATCTTTGCCAGTATCTAGTAATGGATCGTAATCGATTAAGAATCTTGCAAAGTTTTGTTTTAAAATTTGTTCACGTGCTTCACCTTTTTGCAAACTAATAAACTTTGCATTAGTTAATTTAAAAAAGTTTTTAAATAGAGATAAGTTAATCGTATTTAAATGTTCTTTAGGATTTTTTAAACTTCCTTGCCAACATAAACCAACTCTTACTTTATGATCTAGTTTCATTAGCATTTCCCATTCTAATAACTTTTGTTCATTCACTTTAAGCTTAAGAGGAGGAGGGCACTGTTGAATAAGATCAGGAGATAAAAACTCTGCAAGACTTATTAAAGGAGTATAGTAATCGAAATTTTCAATTTCAGTTTCGATGCTAACCATTTCATCGATACATTTTAAGTCCTTAAACAAGTGCATTAACTTCTTTTGCACCGCAAAAATAATTTTGCATTGTTGTTTTTTTAAAGGTTCTAGATATCTTGAAAACTGAATAACATCGCCAAGTCCAGATTCAGCACAAACTAAAATAGTCTTATATTGTAGATTTTCCCCGTTCCATCGTTTGTCTTTAAAGTGTTCAAAACGATAAAGATTTTCATCTACTTTGCTGTGCCAACGTAATTCTTTAAATCCTTCTTCAAATTGTCTTTGCATTAGAAGATTTTGTCCAAGTTGTACGTGTGCTCTTGCAAAATCTTCATCTAATTTAATAATGTCCCTGTAAACTTGACTGGATTGATCAACATTTCCTGATGCAAATAAAGTGTTCGCGTAATTTAATAATACCACAGGAGAATCCGGCATAAGTTTTGCAGCACGTTTGTGACACAAAATGGCATCGCTATATTTTTTCTGCAAATAAAACAGGTTGCCTAAATTGGTTAGAATGAAATGGTTGTCAGGATTTTTTATAATTGCTTTTTGATAAACTTTAATAGCTTCTTCATAATTTCTATTACGTTTATGAACTAGGGCAAGGTTTAGATAGGCAAATACTTCTTTAGGACTAATTTCTATGGCTTGTTCAAAACAAAGTTGCGCATCTATTAAATTATTTTGTTCTTGATAATTTAAACCAAGGCTTAAATAAAAATCTGAAGCTTTTGGATCAAGTTCGATTGCTCTTTTAATGCACTCTTCTGCATGATTATATTTTTTAAGATGATAAAGATTTTCACCAAACTTATTAAGCAAATATGCATTATCAGGATCATTTTCTAATGCAGAACAAAAATACCAAACAGATTGACGGTATTTTTTTTGTTCATAATTAATATTGCCAATGAGTTCGTAAACTTTTGAATTATTGGGTTGTTTTTCTAAAAGTAAATAAGCCCGAGCTTCTGCTTGAGAATATTGCTGTGCAGTAATCAGCTGATAAGTGCTTACAACTTCTCTTTCAATAATAGCGTTTAGTGTCAAATGGAGATCCTCAAATGAGAATTTTATAACACAAAAGAATGATTTATGAAGTTATAAAAGTCCCTGCTAAAAAATTGATATAATACAACTGCAAGTACTATAAAACAGCCATAAGCTATTTCTGTCTTTTTATTTTTTTTATTTATAAGAATATAGGCAATCCCATAAATAGATCCAAGCAGTGAAGAGACAAACAAAACAAACGGCAATGAATTTATTCCAAGCCAAGCGCCTATTGCAAGAAACAGTTTAGCGTCCCCAAGTCCCATGCCCTCAACTTTTCTAATTTTAAAATAAATCCATCTAATTAAATAAATAATTAAATATCCAATCAATGCACCAAGTGCAGAACTAAACGCATCAATATAAAAAGGATTTAAATTAAGAACTGAAACACACACTCCAATTGCTGCAAGCGGCAAAGTAATAACGTCGAAAATAAGGAAGTAATTAAAGTCTGTAAAAAAGATAATAATAAGAGAAGAGAAGAATATAAGCGAGAAAAGTAGATCTAAACTTAATCCGAAATTTTGATAACAAACATAGAAGGTAAAACCAGCTAAACCCTCAACAATAGGGTACATCATACCTATTTTCTTTTTACATAATTTACATTTGCCTCCCAACCATAGGTAGGACAGGAGTGGTATATTGTTGTACCAGTCAATTTTGGTCTTACATTGAGCACATCTAGACTCTCTAAAAATATTATCTTTTTGTTTTGGAAGTCTGACGATGCAAACGTTTAGAAAGCTTCCTATAATTAAGCCCAAAATAGTAATGGCAATTATTTCAATCACTAACTTTATTATTTATGCAGAAGCGCTTTGATTACTTTGGCTTAGGATTTTAAAAATTTTATCTAGATGAGCAAGCTTTATAACTTTCATCACTTCATTACTGACGTTGATTAATGCAAATTCCTTTTCACTCTTTTTAGCAATTTGCATCCCTTCAATTAAAGTCGCAATTCCAGAAGAGTCGATGTAACCCACTTTTGCTAAATCAACGTGAACTGTTTTTGAACTGTCTAAACTTTTTTTAATTTGTTCACGAATAGATGGAGAAGTGTCTAAATCTATTTCAAGAGCTAAATGAATAACTTCAACTCCGTTATTGTTTTTAACATTTATCGACATGCGATTTTATTATAATAAATAGTTTAGATAATAAATAGTTTTAATTTATATTAATCAAACATTAAAAATATCAACAATATTTAACAAGTGATTATAGATTGCATCTGCGGAAAGAAAAAATTTAGAGTTCCTGATGAGCAAATGCCAAGGGAAGGGCGCAAAGTTCAATGTGCCGCCTGTTCGCAAATTTGGTTTTATCAACCTCCCGTTAGAGAAGAATTAGAAGAACAAGAAATAGAAGCTATTCCTCAAGTTACAAATGAAGTTAAAAAAGAAGAGCAGGTTAAAAAAGTAGCCACTAATAAACCTGAAGCATTCAAATTAAGTAAAGATAAAATTGTTCAACCTAAAATTAAAAAATCTTCTTCAATCTTTGGACCTCGCAAAGTTATTTATATAGGATTTTTATTATTTTTTTCTTTATCAATTTTTCTAGCATCTATTAAAGACACAGTGATTAAGGTTTATCCTTTTTTAAAAGTGTACTTAAGTATTATTAAAATTTTAGTAATGAAATTATTTAAAATTTTGGGATTATTTTAATTTATTTTCTATTAAGCTGAAGAAGTTTGGCTTCTTTGTCCGCAAGTACAATGACATGGATTTCTGCATTAATTTTTATTTTATTTGAAGCTGCATTCTCCCTGCTAATAATTTCTTTATCAAAATTTATAAAATAATTAAGTTTTGAGAGTCTATCTTTAAATCTTTTAAATGCCTCATAGCTGCCAACTGCTTCAATGATGATTTTATTTTCTTTATACTCTTTAATATTTCTAACCAAACCATCTGATATTTTATTAATAGTAATTTCCGAGTTCACCGCAATAATGGATAAACCATTCTTAAAGTCTTGATACTCTTTCTCTGACATGACTTTATCTATGGCTTTTGCGTAAATCGCCTCATTTTCTAATCCTTGCTTTTGGGCTTGCGCAGACATGGTTTTGTTTTTAAAGCTTAAAGATATTATTTTTCTTTGGTTGCTAATATATTTAGAAGTAAAAATTTCAGAGCCAATGGCTATAACTAAAACAATTAATAAAAATATGGCAGAATTAACAAAAGCCCTTTTTTTATTAATTTGAATATTTTCGCTCTTCATAAATTTATTTTTTAATTATTTTTTATAATGGATTGTGAAGTTGAATGAATAAAAGTGTTAAATAATTTATTCATCTCTACATTTAATTGTTTTATCTCGGTACTATTTAATTTTACTTTATTTGGTTTCACGAATTCTTTTACTTCAACTTTATTTAATGAATTATCCGTTAAAGATTTTTTGTTTAGAAGTGTATTTGTCGCCTCAAGTATTTCTTCAATGGAATACACGTTTATGTTATCCTTTTGTTAATTCAATATTAATAATTTAACAGTTTTGATAAAGATATAAAAAATATATGGCAAAATCTACTTCAAGATTAATCAAAAAGATCAAAGCAGATCTTCTTAAAGATGATTTATTATTAAAATCTAATGAAGAATTTAAATCAAAGAACGACAAAGTTATTAATAGTAAACCTTTTTTATTAACCGAGTTTGTTGATGATGAAGAAGGCGGACAAGTTAATGAAGGTCGCCTAATATTAGAGAAAATTAAGCAAGCAGAAGAAGATGACCGTAAATATGCTAAAAAACAATTATTAGTATTAGATGATTTTGCAGAAGATGTAAAAGCGGAAGAACCTGTTTCAATATCAAAACCACAAACTAAAAAAGTAGAAGAACAAATTTCAAAAGTAGCAGATGCAACGGTAGCGCAATTTAGTGAGAGCGAGGAAATTTATAAATTTGATTCAATTATAGAGGCAAGACAGTTTGTAAAAAATCACTTTAAAAATAATCTTGATACTTGGTTAGATGCTAATCAGAATCAAATTGATGAAATTTGTAAAAAATTTCTGCTAAAATAATTGGTTTAATATTTCCAGTTATAAATTAATTAATATTTTAGTTAATTATCACTAGTTTTTGGGTGTTATTCAAATTGACAATTTTAGCTATTATAATTAAAAAATATAAAAATTTTTAAATGCGCATTTAAAAATAAACAACTAAATAGAAAGTAAAAATGAAAAATATAACTAAAAAAGGGTTCTCTCTTATTGAGTTACTAGTTGTTGTTGCAATCATCGGTATCCTAGCGGGTATTGCGATCGTTGGTTACAATAGCTACGTTGATTCAGCAAAAGATTCTGTTAACGATGCAAACTCTTCTCAACTTGCTAGAAAAATTGCTGTTGAAAGAGCTAAGCCAACAGACTTTCCATCAATTGCGAACTCATATCCTAATTGCGAAACTGGCGCTGTTCCAACTAGATGGGCTACCACTGCAGATTTAGCTAACGCAGCAGCTTGTTGGGCAAAATCTCAAAATTTTGCTAACTTAGAAACTTCGCTTACGACAACTCCAGCAGCTGGAAATTTGAGCGTAGGTTCTGATGGTAAAGTTTATTGGACAAAAATAGACGGTACCGCACAACCAGGTAAGTAATTATTTTATTTAAAACCCAATGGTTAATTCCATTGGGTTTTAAACTTCATAAGTTTTTCAAAAGAAAATGAGTTTAAGTAAAAAAAAGATTTCTCTAATTCAGTCAGGATTTTCTTTAATAGAATTATTAGTCGTTGTTTCAATCATAGGTATTTTGGCAGGTCTTGGAATTTTTGCTTACGATAGCTACGTTGAATATTCAAGACGAGCAGTAAATGAAGCAAATGCTAAATTATTAGCTGACGCTCTTACTTATGAATTAACTGCACAAAGAGGAAAATTAAAATCTAGCTGCCAACAAACACTTGGCAGAGGACCGAATGGCGCTAATCAAACTTGGTCCAACTGCGTAGAGACATTAATAAGAAATAATAACATGATAAATCCATATTCAAATAGAATGTACGGCAGTTCTCCTGCAGATCCACAAGGCATGGGCACATGGACATTTACTATGATGTGGGATGCCATTTATAACAATTCATATGAAGCTGATGGTTATTTTATTTGCGGAGCATGTTCCGATGACGTTGGTGGACTTACGATGGCTTACACAGTTTCAGAAAGTGATTGGAATGACTCAATTCCACCATGGGGCGGTTACAATAAGTACAAATCATTTGTAGCAACATGTTCAAATAATCACCCTGATTGGGCTGATTGGGATCCTAATTACCGCGAGCCTCGTGCTCATAAATTTTTTGCAATTCAGGAATAGTTTTATTAGTTCTATTTTTTATGTCGCTAGCTGAGGGTCGTGAATTAATAAAAGAAAAAAAATTTATCGAAGCCTACGAATTTTTTAAAAAATATTTAAAAGATCAAACTAATCCTGAGCCCGAAGCTTTATTCTATAAAGGTCTTTGTTTAACTGAATTAAAGATGCCACAAGAGGCACTTAAAGTATTTAGACAATTAAAAGCTATTGATCCTAAAGTTAGTTTTCTTCACGGCACTTTAATTAATTATATGATTAAAGTTTGTGATTGGGACTTTTATGGTGAAGATTATCCAAAACTTTTAGATAGTTTAAATAAAGACATTAAAATTATTCCAACTTTTACAAGTTTGTTAATAAGTGGCTCCGAAGAGCTGCAGTTAAAGATTGCAAAGTTATGGGCACGGGAGAAATACAATTCACCAGATACAAAGACATTGGCGCCTTATTCAAGAGAAGGAAGACCAATAAGAATTGGATATTTTTCCTCTTATTTTAAACAGCATCCAGTTTCAACTTTGATGGCAGAATTGTATGAGCTTCATGACAAAATGGAATTTGAAATTTATGCATTTTCTTATGGAGAGCAAAAAAATGATGTGATGAATAAAAGAATTAGACTTAGTGTTGATCATTTTATTGATGTCTCAGAAAAGAGCGATGAAGAGATTGCAAATTTTGTAAGAAAACATGAGATTGATATTGCAATTGATCTTAATGGTACGGGCGAGGGGAATCGCTCGCTAATATTTTCGCATCGTCTAGCACCCATCCAAATTGGCTACATGTATGCAGGAACAATGGCTACAAATTATATGGATTATTTAATTGCAGATGAGACTGTAATTCCAGAAACATCCCGTCAGTTTTATACTGAGAAAATTTTAGATTTACCAAATTGTTATATGGTTAGAGATTCAAAACTTCCCATTGCAAATTTAGAATTTACAAGATTAGAATTAGGTTTGCCAAATGATGGCTTTGTATTTTGCTGTTTTAACCAAAGCAGCAAGATTAATCCTGAAACTTTTGATAGCTGGTGTAGAATATTAAATAAAGTAGAAGGTAGCGTTTTATGGTTATTAGAAGACAGTCCATTAACGTCAGAAAATTTAAAGAATGAAGCAAAAAAAAGATTAATTGATCCAAGTCGAATTGTTTTTGCAAAAAGAATGCAGCAACCTTTTTACTTAGGCTTATATAAATATGCTGATTTATTCTTAGATACTTTGCCATATAACGCACACACCACAGCAGGAGATGCTTTGTGGGCAGATCTTCCAGTGCTAACTTGTTTTGGCACAACATATGCAGGCCGAGTTGCAGCCAGTCATTTAAAAGCTATTGGGTTACCAGAATTGATTACTTATAGTCGTGAAGAATTTGAAAAACTTGCAGTTGATCTTGCAAACGATCAAAAGAAATTAAAATCTATTCAAGAAAAATTAATTCAAAATAAAAAAACTACTGCTTTATTTGATACAGTGTTATTTATTAAAAACTTTGAAGAGAAGTTAAAGCAGTTACTTTAGCAGTTTTATTTTTTATCAATTAAACCAACTAAAGGCTGATAAAATTTAACTTGTTCTTTCATGAAAGCAGGAACAGCATCGATTCCAATATGTTTTACGATAAAGCCTTTGCTTTCGATTTTTTTGATAAATTCTGGATCATGATTAATTTTTGAAATTTGTTCAGAAAACTTCTTCTTGATGTCAATTGGAGTTGATTTTGGAATAGCATAACCACGGTAAGCAATGGTTGTGATATTGATTTTTAATTCTTTAAAAGTTGGCACATTTGGAAAAAGCGGCAGTCTCTTCTCTTCGCTATAAACAAGTACTCGAGCCTGATCACCCAGTCTTATGGCTGATGAGCTTGCACCTGATAACAGATCAAATTCTTTTGCAATTAAACCATTCTCAGCTGGCGCCTGACCGCTGTATGCTTTGTAATTAATTTTAATTCCAGCTTCTTTATTTAACTGTTCAATAATTAGTTGATCAATTCCTCCATAACCCACACCGCCCGCAGTTAATTGACCAGGATTTTTTTTTGCAAAATCTATCAATTCTGCAAGAGTGTTAAATCTGCTTGTGTCTTTTACTAAAATTCCATTAGGGATCGCTTGGAAAATTGAAAATATACTTAGATCATCTGTCTTATATTTAACGTCAGAGTAAAGAGCGGGTTGCAAAATAATAGTTGGAATATTTACAACTACAATTGTTTTGCCATCTGCTTTGAGTGAATTAATATTTTCCCATGCATCAACACCAGGGCGTGATGTACTTGGTTGATGAATAACAGTGATGGGTTCGTTAAAATATTTTGATGAAAATTCACTTTGAACTTCTGCAGCAACAGATGAATCTCCGCCTTTGTTAAAAGGAACAATTAAACTAATTTCTGCATAAACAGATCCAATAGAACAAGTTAAAATACTAAGTCCTAAAGTGATTTTTAAAATTATCGATGTGATTTTTTTCATGAACCGTCTTTATTATTCTTACTATAATTTAATATCTAATTGTACTAAAAGATAATCAAAGACTAAAAAATGGAATTAAATATCAAAAAAACCCTGATTTTATTTATCTCAGCAGGAGTTGCTTCGACTATTTTTATTGCTTCAGTTGTTTTCTTAATTTCTCAAAAAAAAGATAGCAAAATAAATATCGAAGACAAACTTCAAATTATTCAGTCAGAAAAAATTAGAGCACTAAAAGCAGTTGAAGAAGATAACAGGCAAACCATTTTAAACTTATCTAATAATGAAATTGTAACTGAAGCTTATATTAATTTTAGAAATGAGTTTTCAAAAGATCTAGATAAAGTTGATAATAAAAAAATAACTTCATTAATTAAAGATATACAAGACAAACTTGAAACTTCTTCTTTTAAGAATGTTAATATTGCAAACGATGGTAACGTGGATTATTTTTTGCCAGATAATCTTGCAGGCCTTTGTCTGCAGGCCACTTATACGTTTAAACTAAAAGAGTGCTCATTTGGTCCAAATTACAAACGTTTCGATAGTTGGTTTAAAAATTTTATAAGTGAAAATAAATATTACGACGTTTTTCTAATCAACCCAAAGACAGGTGATATTATTTATACTGCAGAAAAAGAAGTGGATTTTGCAAATAATTTAAACAGATCCTATTTTGAAAAAACTGGAGTACAGGAAGTTTTTAGAAAATCATTACAAGCAAAAGAGGGTGAAGTTTTTTTAAGTGACTATAAATTTTACAAACCTTCAGTAGGAGCCGCTGCCGCTTTTATGGCAACTCCTGTCTATAAAGACGGTCAGCTTTTATTTGTCTTAGCATTACAATTAAATACGGAAGTATTTTATAAAACCATCAGCAATGGATTTAAATGGAAAGAGTCTGGACTTGGCAACACGGGAGAGACCTTACTTATAGGTTTGGATGGATATATTAGAAACGTTACCCGTTTTGCCAAAGAAAATTATACCGGTTATAAAAAATTCATGAAAGAAAACAATTTCTCTTTAAAAGAAATTGATTTGTATGAAAGATTACAGGTGAACACTTTAATTCAAACTTCCAAAACAAAAGCTTTCAATGAAGCCATCATAGGGCGCCAAGGCTTAGATCGATACAAAAACTATTTAGGCAAAGATGTCATTGGCAAATATGAATTAGTCACTGTGAATGGGTTAAAATATGTGCTGGTAACTGAAATTGAGGCTCAAGAAGCTTATCAGGGTTATGAAAATAACATCACTAACACGATCTACACTTCCATAGTGCTGACATTCGTTATTGTGCTTATAACTCTGTTTTTATCTAGATTTTTAACAAGACCGATTGTTGAACTTGCAAATATTGCAAGTCAATTTTCTGAGACTAAACAGAAGACCGTTGTAAATTTTAAAAGTTTCATAAAAGAAATTAATTTCTTATTCAAAGAATTTACTTCAATGCAAGACAGTATCGTCAGTAACATCAAAGATATTAACAAATCTAAGGATGTGGCTGAGGCAAGTAATAAGTCGATGAAAAAAGAATTAAGCCAAGCAAACGAAATACAAAACTTACTTTTTCCAGCTCGAGATAAATTTGATTTTATTACGGGCCTTTCAAAACCGGCACGAGATTTATCTGGTGATTTATATGATTATTTTCAGATTTTCCCAAATGATACAGCATTCGTTCTTGCAGATATTTCAGGCAAAGGTATTTCAGCATCTCTATTAATGTCACAGGTGATTGCAGTGTTTAGGAACCAAATCAAGCAAAGCCCAGATCTTGCAAGTGCAGCAAAGGCGATTAACGAAACATTATTAGATTCAAACAGTAAACGATTTTTAACTTTTGTGGGTGGAATTTATTCAAGAGAAACAGGTAATCTTACCATATTAAATTGCGGCCACCTTCCAGTATTGATTATGGACAAAAATGGAAGAATTGAAAAAATTGAAACAGAAACTTTCCCACTTGGAATTCAAGAACTTGAAAATAAAGATTTAATTGTACAAAATATCAATATTAAAGATAAATCCTTGTATTGTTTTACCGATGGATTGCTTGAGGCCTCTTATAATAACCGTGTGTTTGATGAAGAAGCTTTTAGTGTTGATATCTTTATTAAGAAATTAAACTTACTACCTTTTGATCAAAGAATTAGCTTTATTGAGAAAGAATATCATTCTAGAAATTTAAAGACTAAAGACGATTTAACTGTTCTTATAATTAAAAATTAAATAGTAATTATTTTATGAATTTAAAAAGAGTTTTTAAGAACCTCGTCCTAGTTGATGCTGCCTTATTTACGCTAACTCTTATTATTACGTTCTTCTTTCAGTCAGAGAGAGTTGAAAGAGCTTATCTGCATTTGCATTATTATGACTCAGAACTCAACCAACTAATCGTTGGCGGCGCAGCACTTGTAACCATTGCATTGTTTTATGTTGCAGTAGTTATGCTTTATAAATCTTATCGATTTGGCAGAATTGCTTTTTTAATTTATTTTATCTTAACGATCACATTGCAACTGATTGCAGGCATTAATGTGAGCGAAGGTTTAAGTAATGGGCTTGATTACTTACAATCTGCAACGGATGGAGCTATTTTAGTGACCCTATATTTTACTGCTATTTCGAAGGAATTTTCCAAGT
>JBAXVU010000030.1:0-7456 GCA_037128905.1 Pseudomonadota bacterium
GGAAGTTTAAAAGAAACTTTTTCAACTGAAGTAACTACTTCCTCAAGTTTAATGTCAGTAATACTTTTAATTTCTTTAATTAGATTCTCAACTAATATTTCAGGAGCTGAGGCACCAGAAGTGATGCCTATATTGCTACAGTTCTTAATTTTATCAACAGGCAATTCTTGCTCAGAATGCATTAGCATACTTTCTTTACAGCCTGATCTCTTCGCAACCTCTACTAATCTTTGTGAATTAGAAGAGCTTTTGCTTCCAACTACTAAAAATAAATCACATTTTTTTGCAATTTGTTTAACAGCTTCTTGACGGTTTGTTGTTGCGTAACAAATATCACTTTTGATTGGTTCTTTTATTGATGGATATTTTTTCTTTAGCAAAGAAATAATTTCCAAAGTATCATCTATCGAAAGAGTAGTTTGAGTAATATATGCAAATTTATTATTTTTAATTTTAGGAACATAACTTTCTACATCGTCTTTATTTTCAATTAACGTAATATAACCGTTGTCTATTTGACCCATTGTGCCGATTACTTCAGGATGGTTTTTATGACCTATAAAAATAATATTAAATTCTTCTCTTGCTAAAATTTCAGCCTCTCTATGAACTTTTGTTACCAAAGGACATGTTGCATCTATATAAATAATATTATTTAATTTTGCTTCATTTATTACTTCTTTAGACACACCATGCGCCGAAAATATAACAGGTCTAGATTTGTCTTTAATTTCCGAAAGTTCCTCAACAAAAATTGCACCTGAAGATCTTAAATTTTCAACCACGAACTGATTATGAACTATTTCATGTCTTACATAAACCGGAGCACCAAATTTATTTATAGTTTTTTTTACAATCTCAACGGCTCTATCTACGCCAGCACAAAATCCTCTTGGACTTGCTAAAAATACATTTACAATTTTTTTTATATTCTTTTCCATTAAAGTCTTAAATATTAAATTTAATATTATATGAAGAAGCTTTATAGAAACCAAAACAAATAATATCTATAAATCTTGGGTTAATTAAAAATAATTCTTTGTTCATTGAAATAATTTAAGATACAATTTAAATTATAACATTATGGAAGAAAAAATTATCAAAAATAAGAGCCCACGAAAAACTAATCTAGAAATAGGAAAAGATTATTATTGGTGTGCTTGTGGACTTTCTAAGGATGGCATTTTTTGCGATGGTTCTCATAAAAGCACTAATTTACAGCCTATGAAATTTACAGTTCAGGAGAGCAAGCCTTATTTTTTATGTAGTTGTAAAAAAACTAATAACAAGCCTTTTTGCGACGGCGCCCACTCTAAAGATTAAGATATTTTAGTTTGCTTTAATTGATTGAAAGTTTTTTCTAAATTTTTTTGATTAATGACTTTCATTTTGTCACTATTTTCCTGATCTGAAATTATTTTTTTAACTGCCTCAATAGCAATTTTATTAGATATATTTTGTATATCTTTAATTGCTTTAATTTTCATTTGATCCAACTTTTGTTCTAATGATTTTTTTTTATTTTCAATCAACTGTTCGAATTTCTTTTCTGATTCTTTAATAAAAATTTCAGTTTCTTTTTTTTCACTATTTATAATCTGACTACTTTCAGCATGAGCCTCTTCAATTTTGCTTTTATATTTTTGTAATAATTTTTCGCTTTCATGCTTTAGATTTTTGGCATTATCAATCTCAGATTTAATCTCATTTATTTTACTATCTAATAGATTACTAATTACTTGTGGAATTTTTTTATAAATAATTATTAAGCAGAAAATTATAAAAGATATTGCTACCCAAAAAGTTGCATCAAACATGTTGATTCTTCTTCTCTTTGTTAGATATTTCTGTGATCACTGCATTTAAATTACTACTATTTGGCGCTGTTCCAGTTATTTTTTCTATCAATTCTTTTGAAAAGTCACCGGCTATATTTTGTATGTTTTCTAATGTCTGCTTTTTAAAAGTATTTATTTCTTGCTCTGCTTTTTGCGTCTCAGAATTTAATATATTTTCAAATTCTTTTTTTTTTAAAGAAGTTTTTTCATTAAAATCACTTTTTAATTTTGCAGAAAGTTTTTTTGACTCATTTTTAGCTTCAGCAATAATCAGATTGTATTCATTTTCTAATTTTTGAATTTGATTTTTATAAATCTCTGCTTCTTTTAATAAAGATTTAATAAAATCTGCTCTGGCATCTATTAATGAAAATAATTTTGGACTAAAAAATTTTTGAACTAAAAAATATAGTATTATAAAAATACCAGTTAACCATAAGATTTGCGACAACCAAAATTCAGGATTTAGTTGAGGCATACCTTCGCTAGCTGCTGCTATTTTATTAAAAAATAACAGGTAAGTTATAATAACTATACTCTTGTTCTTCATTGCTTGAGAATTATTAAATTAATTTTAATAATTAAAATGCAAAAAGTATTAAAAGAGCAATAACTAGAGCGAATAAACCTATAGCTTCTGTAAGCGCAAATCCTAATAATAAAGTAGGGAATTGCTTTTGAGCCGCTGAAGGATTTCTTATTGCTGCCGATAAATAGCTTCCAAATATCGTTCCCATACCGACTCCAACTCCAGCCAAAGCTATAGCTGCTAATCCAGCTCCTATCATTTTTGCTGCTGCTAGTTCCATTTTTTTTCTCCTTTTTTTGTTAGTTGTTAATTTTTTTAGTGATGCATATTTAAAGCATCATTTAAATAAATACACGATAAAACTGCAAAAACATATGCTTGCAAGAAGGCAACTAATATTTCTAAAGCTGTTAAAGCAACAGAAAAGCTTAAAGGAAGCCATCCCCCAATAATACCTAGGCTTACGACAAAACCGCCAAAAACTTTAAGCATCGTATGCCCAGCGAGCATATTTGCGAATAATCGAACTGATAAACTAACTGGTCTACTTAAAAAAGAAATAATTTCAATTGCAACTATAATAGGAAATAAAAAAATAGGAACACCAGAGGGAGCGAATATTTTTAAAAAGCCAATCCCATTTTTTGCAAAACCAACTACGGTTACTCCAATAAAAATTACAACCGCAAGAAAGAATGTAATAATGATCTGACTTGTTACAGTAAAAGCATACGGCAATAAACCGATCATGTTTAAAGTTAAAATAAACAAGAATATAGTTAGGATAAAAGGGAAGTACGGTCTAGCTTTTGGTCCAGCCGTCTCACTAATCATCTTGGAAATAAAATTAAAAACTATTTCGTTGAGCAGCTGAATTTTGTCAGGAATAATACTAACTTTTCTTGTTCCTATCATAAAAAAAGTAATAATCAGTATTGAGCTAATCAACATAAATAAACTTGAGTTTGTAAAAGATACGTCTATTCCGTTAATGGAAAGAGAAGGTCCTATTCTATGAACCTCAAACTGATGCATTGGATTAGTTGCCATAAATTTAGCCTTTATTAATCATTTTTGCAGATCTCACAACATTAAATATTCCTGCGGCAACACCAACCATAAATAGAATTATTATAAAAATTGGCTTAGTTCCTAACCATTTGTCTAAGTAATAACCAATAAAAGTTGCGACAAAAACTGCAGCAACAAGCTCTGTGCCAATTCTAAATGCCAATCCTATTATGTTAGGATTATTCTTGGGTAGGTTGTTAGAGTATTTATTTTTTGTTAATTCTATCTTTTTCTTTAGATCATCAAATTCTGACATTAATTCTTTATGCTACCAATTCTTCCGCTTTTTCAAGATCAACAGCAACCAATTGACTTACGCCTCTCTCAGCCATTGTAACTCCATATAGTCTATTCATTCTAGACATAGTTAAAGCATGATGCGTAATAACTATAAATTTTGTTTCAGTAATTTTAGTCAGTTCCTCTATAAGAGAACAAAATCTTGTAACGTTTGCATCGTCAAGTGGAGCGTCTACCTCGTCCAAAATACAAATAGGAGCAGGATTGATCAAGAATACAGCGAATATCAAAGCCATAGCTGTAAGTGCTTGCTCACCTCCCGATAATAAAGTGATTGATTGTAATTTTTTTCCAGGCGGACTGACTAAAAGTTCTAATCCAGCTTCTAAAGGATCGTCAGATTCTACAAGTTCAAGTCTAGCATTCCCGCCACCAAATAACTTTGTGTATACATCGTTAAATTTTCTTCCAACCTTATCATAAGCATCAATAAGCTTTTCTCTGCCTTTTTGGTTCAATTGGTTAATGCTAGATTTTAATTTTAATATTCCAGCAAGTAGGTCTTTTCTATCTTCCATCATTTTACTGATTTGGTTTTCAAAATTTTTAGTTTCGTCATCAGCTCTTAGGTTAACAGCGCCCATGTTATCTCTTTCATCTTTAAGCTGCTTAAGTTTAGCTTCAACTTTGTCTAAGCTTGTTTTTTCGATAGATGACTTATCTTCTTCGTTTAAGAGATCATCAATTGAGCATTTAAAATCTTCTCTAACCTTATTTTCTAATTCAACAATCTTTGATTTGTGGTTATCTATAAGTGTTTCAAAACGAACTTTTTTCTCTCTTCCAATAAGAACTTTTTCGGAAATGTCTGATAATATTTTATTTATTTCAGAAATTTTATTCTCAGCTGTTTCAATTTCAGAATTAATTTTAGTTTTAGCTTCTTCAGTGTTTTTAATATTTTCTTGATAAAAACCTTTTTGCTCTCCAATTTCACTCGGTTTAACTTGAATTTTTACAATTTCTTTTTCTAAATTTTTTAATCTAGAGTTAAGATTTTCAGATTTAGCTCTAGAGTTTTGTTCAAGATTGCGCCAGTTGTCAATTTCAGTATCAATACTTTTAATTCTTTCTTTTCGTTTAATAGAATCGTTCTTAATAGTTTCGTATTTGCTTAAGAACATTGCGTATTTTTCTTGCAGATCTTTAAGTAAAAGAGTTTTTTCTGTAAATTGTGAACGCATATCTTCTTTATTAAAAGAAGAAGATCTCTCCTGATTTCTTTTTATTAAATTGTCAAAATCATCAGTAATTTTTGAAGTTTCTATAAAACCAGTGAGAAGATTTTTTAAATTTTCTTTAATTTTATATGGTTCAGAGCTTTCAAAATTATCAACAGTATCATTTAGTATTTTTGATTGATTATTAATAAAATTTTTAACAGAACTTAAGTAATTATTGATTTCGTTTTTATTTTCTAGTCCGCCAATATTAGCAAATATTTTTTCAGAAAGATTTTCTAGTTCTTTTTGTTCATAGTTTAATTGTTCGGAAATCTTTTTAAAATCAGAGTTGCTTTGATTTTCGATTTCATAATAAGTTTTTTCAAATTCTAATATCTCGCTTTTTTCTTCAGTTAGTCGTTTAATGTTAGAGTTCGCATTGTTTATGTTTATATTTTCGCTTTGCAGGTCATCATTAGTATTTTTTAGATCAACTCTAAGCTTTTCAGCTTCTTCTTTAGTTCTCTGTTCTTGTTTAAACAATTCTTCGTATTCAAGGTTTAATCTTTGTAATTTACTTGTGATTTCAGAGAAATCATTTCTCAAGGGTTTAATCCTCTTGTTTTCCGTCTCTAATAATTCGCTGCTATAATTTTTTTCAATAGTTACCGCGCTAATGTCATCATCAATTTCATTTAAAGCGTCCTGACTTTCTTTTAACTCTTTATTAATTTCTTGAATTTTTAAATATGAGAGTAAAGCCTCATGTTTTTTAATATCATTAGATATTGTTTTATATCTCGAAGCTTCTTCTGCTTGTTTTAATAAATTTTTAAGCTGAGTTTCAATTTGCTTCATTATATCATCAGCTTTTTTAAGATTATTTTCTGCAGCAGTTAATCTCAGTTCAGCCTCATGTCTTCTTGCATGCAAACCACCAATGCCAGCAGCTTCTTCAAGAATTGCTCTTCTGTCAGTTGGCTTTGCTGTAATTAATGAACCAACTTTTCCTTGGCTGACCATTGAAGGCGAGTGAGCTCCAGTTGAAAGATCCGCAAATAATATTTGAACATCTCGTGCGCGAACTTCTTTACCATTAATGTAGTAGCTTGAACCTTTGTCTTTTTCTATTCTTCTTTTAACTTCTATTTCTGGAGTATCTCTGAACTGAGGAATATTTTCGTTATTTTCTAAAAAAATATTTACCTCAGCAATATTTTTAGAAGGACGATCAGAGGTTCCTGAAAATATAACATCCTCCATGCCGCTACCCCTAAGACTCTTTGCAGAGGTTTCCCCCATACACCATCTTAAAGACTCTACAATGTTTGATTTTCCGCAGCCATTAGGACCGACGATTCCAGTAAGGCCATCTTCAATTAATAAATTAGTTCGGTCGGCGAAAGATTTAAAGCCAACTATTTCTAGTCTTTTAAATTTCATTTCAATATTCTTGATATTTCTTTTGATAAATCCTCAAAAGTAGCGTTTCCTTGGTATTTTTTTTCATTAATAATAATAGTTGGAGTAGAGTTAATGGAATATTTTTTTTGCCCCTCCACTCTGTCATTTAATATTTTGTCTTCCAATTTTTTATCCTTCAAACAATTTGATAATTTTTCATTAGATAGATTAAATTTATTGCCTATTAAAAATAAGTTAATATTAATTTGTTGTATTTTATCTCCAGCAGACCAAGTTTTTTGATTTTTATAAATTTCATCAATTAATAGGATACTTGATTCTTTTGTTCCGCATCTAACAATTTTTGATGCATTTAATGCAGCAATATCAAGCGGAAAATCAACGAAAGTAAATTTTATTAAATCCTTGCTTGCATATTCTTTTAGTAATTTTGGATAAATGTTTGTATGAAAGTTTGCGCAATGCGGACATGTATATGAGCTATAAATTTTAATTTTTACTTTAGCATTTTCATTACCAACGAATATTTCATCAGTATTTTCTGCGTAGCAATAAGAGTTTATAAAAATAAAAAAGAATAGTATTAAAAACTTTTTTATTTTATTTTTTAATAAAATCATAAATATTTATTTGCTTAAGTTTAAAAAAATTTTTTTAAGATTTTTATTTTTAATTTCATTAATTTTTTTTAAAATTTTTTCGTCTAATAATATCTTTCTCTTTTTAACTTCCGCAGGCGAGTTTTTTGTGAGTATTTGTATTTTGTTAATTCCATTAAATCCAAGATAGCTATTAATGCGTTCAATAATTTGATCTCTAGAATATTCAATTTCTATCATTACATTTTTGCTAACATTTATTGTAAGAATACTTTCGTTGTTAATTTTTTTTATTTTTAGAGGCGTGACATCCTTAAACATTTTTTCGCCAATTATATTTTTCCAATTTTTAATTATTTCAAAATGTAAGAAGCCGTCTTTTTTTAGTATTTTTTTTGCATTTTCTGGTAATAAACTTTGCAAAGGACGCAAACCTTGAGAGAATAATTTATTTGTAAATTTGTTAACTACCATGAAAAATCTTTTATCAAATAAAATTCTTGCTTGGTACGATAATCATCAAAGAGATTT
>JBAXVU010000031.1:0-7347 GCA_037128905.1 Pseudomonadota bacterium
ACATAAAATAATTTTAATCAATTTAAAAAATTACGCAAATGAGAAAGATCTGTGAGTGGAGCAAATGCAAAGATCTTGCGACAGGTCAGGGTCTTGTAAAAAAAGATATTAACAAGCAATATAAGTGGTTCTGTGCCGACCATCTAAAAATTCATAATAAGATCAACGATAATTCATGTGATTGGAAAAGATGTAAACATCCTGGAGAATTTAAAGCCCCCTCCAAAACTCCTGGTGAATACAAATGGTTCTGCTCAGAACATATAAAGATTTATAATCATGAATGGGATTTCTTTTCCGGAATGGCTCAGGACAAGATTGAGGAATTTATTTATTCAGACATTACCTGGCATAAACCTACTTCCAAACTAGGTTCGAAAGATAATTTTTTTAATAAAGTTTGGAGAAATATTTTAGAAGAACATGACATCTCTAATTTTTCTGCAGATTTTTTTAAGCAATTTGAAAATAAAACTATTTATAGCTCCAAAGAAATAGAGGCTCTTAAAAAGCTCGATTTAAAAAGTAATGTAAAATGGAGTGAAATTAGAGAACAATTTAAAAAACTTGTAAAAAAATATCACCCAGATACAAATTCCGGAGATAAAAAATTTGAAAACAAACTAAAAGAAATAACTATCGCATATACTTTTTTAAGGAATAATCAAAAAAACATCAATCATGGAAAATAATACTTTTGAAAATACCCCAGATATAAAAATTTCAGTAAAACAAACTTTTAATATCGACACCGATATGATTGTTGATGGTTTTTCAAAAAGAAATCAATTTGTTCCAGAACTTGATAGTGCTTATAAATTTGATCGAGATACTACACTTGCCATCCTTGCAGGATTTGTTTTTAATAAAAGAGTTTTAATTCAAGGATTTCACGGCACTGGAAAATCAACTCATATCGAACAAGTTGCGGCAAGATTAAATTGGCCTTGCGTTCGTGTAAACTTAGACAGTCATGTTAGTAGAATTGATCTTTTAGGAAAAGATGCAATCGTAATAAAAGATAATAAACAAATTACAGAATTTCGAGAAGGAATTCTTCCATGGGCACTGCAAAATCCCGTGGCTTTAGTATTTGATGAATACGACGCTGGTAGACCTGATGTGATGTTTGTAATTCAGAGATTACTTGAGAGTGACGGTAAATTAACTTTGCTTGATAAAAACAAAGTCATACAACAACATAAATATTTTAGATTATTCGCAACTGCTAACACTATTGGTCTTGGTGACACTTCTGGACTTTATCACGGCACTCAACAGATTAACCAAGGACAGATGGACCGATGGAATATCGTAACAACACTTAATTATTTAGCACAAGAGAATGAACTCGAGATTGTATTATCAAAGTGTCCTCACTTAAATACAGCTGAAGGGAAAAAAATTGCTCAAAAAATGATTCAAGTAGCAGATTTAACAAGAGCAGGTCTTGCTAATGGTGATATTTCGACAGTCATGAGTCCAAGAACAGTAATGACGTGGGCTGATAACTATAAAATTTTTAAAGACATTGGTTATTCTTTCAAAATATCATTTTTGAATCGTTGTGATGAATTAGAAAGAGCAATTATCGCGGAATACTTCCAAAGATGTTTTGCTCAAGAACTTACACAAACATCAGCAAGCGTTAAAATAAATCTAAAAAATGGAAAATGAAAAGCAGGCTGAGAATTTCAAAATAGCCATCTCATCAACCATAAAAGCCTTAGCCAAAAAACAAGATCTTAATATTTTATTCTCAGACACTCCTATCAAAGAAAATAATACAATTAATCTTCCTAAAATTAGTTTTGAATCTTTAAATGAATATCAAAATATTAGAGCTCTTGCTGATTCAGAAGCTCTCAAAATAAAATACAGTAATCAAGAACTTTCAAGAAAATTTGAACCCAGAGGCATTGTTGCAAAAAATATTTATAAAAGTGCAGAAAAAATTCGTTATGAAAAATTAGGCTCAGAAAACTTTGAAGGAATAAAACTTAATTTTAAAAATTACTACCAAAAGAGATTTAAAGAACAAAATGATGATATGTATAATAGTATTGAAAAAGCCTTTGATATTATTCTAGGAAATCGCCTATTAAATTTAGACTTAAATATCGATGAAAAAAAGAGCCTACAAAAGTGGAATAAAATTATTGATGAACAAATTAAAGATAAAATAGATTTATTAAAACAAAATATTTCTAATCAAGAAAAATTCTCAAATATTTTAAATTCTATTATTCAAGATTTAAAACTAGAAGAAAAATTAAGTCCTAATGAGAATGATAATGATAACGAACAAAAGGACGAAAATAAACTCAAAGATCAAAACAATAACGAAGTTAATCAAGATAAAAGTTCTAATAAACAAGATTTTAATATTGAAAGCGTAATTCCAGACGTTGAAATTGATTCAAATCTAAGTGAACAAGAAACTTTAATTGAAGATGAGAATAGTTCTAGCGATGAGATTATGTCTTCTAATATTAAAAAAAATAATAACGAGGCAAAGTACAAAGTTTTTACAAACAAGTTTGATAAAATTATTAATGCCGAAGAAATGGTTGATCATACAGAAATGCATAAATTTAGAGAAAACCTAGACAATCAATTAAAATCTTTACATAATTTTATCTCACGACTTGCAAATAAATTACAAAGAAAATTGTTGGCGGTGCAAAACAGATCTTGGGAATTTGATCTTGAAGAAGGAATGCTTGATTCAGCTAAGTTAACAAGAGTTATTATAGATCCGCATAACTCTCTTTCTTATAAAAAAGAAAAAAATACGAATTTTAAAGATACAGTCGTTACTTTGTTGATTGACAATTCTGGCTCAATGCGAGGTAGGCCTATTTCTATTGCGGCCATTTGCGCTGATATTTTATCGCGTACCCTTGAGAGATGCTCTGTGAAAGTTGAGGTACTAGGTTTTACTACACTAAATTGGAAAGGCGGAAAAAGTAGAGAATTGTGGTTAAGAAATAAAACAAATAATCCTGGAAGATTAAATGATTTATCCCACATCATATATAAATCTGCAGACACTCCATGGAGAAGAGGAAAAAATAATTTAGGTCTAATGTTAAAAGAAGGAATTTTAAAAGAAAACATAGATGGCGAAGCTATTTTATGGGCTTACCAAAGATTAAAGAAAAGAAGCGAAGAAAGAAAAATATTAATGGTAATTTCTGATGGAGCTCCAGTTGACGATTCAACTCTTTCTGTAAATCCTGGAAACTATTTAGAAAGACACTTAAAGAACACTGTAAGATGGATTGAAAATAATAAAGATGTTGAAATTAATGCAATTGGTATTGGTCATGATGTTAGCAACTATTACAGTAAAGCTTTAAAAATCGGAGATGTACAAGAACTTGGTGATGCTTTAATTGATCAGCTTGCAGATTTATTTATTGAAAATCCCAAAAGAAAAAAAACTATTAATTAAATCTAGCAATTGCAATTCTAAACGGTAGTAACATTGCAAAGTCGACAAATAATTTAACAGCCAAATCTCCAAGAGCTAATACAACCCAAGAAGAATCGGTTCCATAAAAAGCAATACTAAAAAATATTACTGTATCTAATATCGAGCCAAGAATTGATGAAACAATAGGAGGAATAAACCATAATTTATTTCTTAAAATATCAAAAACTCTAATATCTAAAAGCTGTCCTGCAAGAAAAGCTGCTCCTGATGCAACAACAATTCTTAGAACAATTAAATTAAATCCTTCAAAAGTTAGAATGAACGATAAAGTAATTCCTAAAACAAATCCAAAAAATACAATTTTTTTTGCAAATTCTTTTCCAAAAAATCTATTTGCAAGATCGGTAACTAAGAAAGTAACCGGGTAAGTAAAAGCTCCCCAAGTTAATATTTCATTAAGTCCAAAATACTCAAAAGGAAACTGCACTAAATAATTTGAAATGCAGATAACAAAAGCCATTAAGGCCGAGTACAAAAATAATATCTGTTTTGAATAAACCAAAAGACTTAATTAGCTTTAGCTTTTGTTTGTTTTTTAGCTTTTACTTCTTTTTTAGGTCTTTTAACGTGAGGAACAATTGTTAATAAAAGCTTTCTTAATTTTTTAACTCTGGGAGATAAATTTTTATTTTTAGCTCTTAATAAAAACTCATCAATACCACCTCTAAAATCTACAGCTTTAATTGCGCGTGTACAAATTTTAATTCTAATATCACGATTTAATTTCTCGCTCTTAAAAGAAACTTTTTTAAGATTTGGAAAAAATCTTCTTTTAGTTTTATTGTTGGCATGACTGACGTTATTACCTGTTTGTGGTCTCTTACCTGTCAGTTCGCAAAGTTGTGACATAATTTCTCCTGCAAGGGATATATTTAGATGATGAATTTACGTCAAGATATTTATTATTTTTGGCGTTTTTTTACTTATTTAGTATGCTGTTTTAACAAAGATACTTTATAAACTAAGTATTACTTAATAGTAGATTTCATGTTCGAAATTTTTTTACCCATCGTCCAAATTCACGTTAATTACATTTATATTCTGCTTATTAGCGCCTCCATCGGCATTGTTGGCGGAATAATAGGTATAGGCGGAGGATTTTTAATGACCCCAGTATTAATTTTTTTAGGCATTCCTCCAAGCTATGCAATCGCAAATGGTTCTAATAATATTTTAGCATCATCAGTCTCCGGAACATTAAATTCTTGGTATAAAAAAGAGCTAGATCTCAAAATGGGATATTTCATTTTGATTGGAGCCTTCCTCGGTGTCACTTTTGGAACTTTGGTTTTTAAAATTTTAATTAGAATTGGAATTGTAGATGAAATTACAGCAATTCTATTTTTTTTATTATTAACAAGTTTTGGTGGACTGATGCTTACTGAAAGCATTATTGAAATTTATAAAAGAAAAGAAAAAAAAATTATATTAAAAAAAAGAAATAAACACAGCTGGATTCACGCTCTTCCGTTTAAAGTTCGAATGCCAACATCCAGATTATACACTAGTGTTATTCCGCCAATATTTTTTGGATTTTTAGCTGGAATTATATCTGCGTTACTTGGGGTTGGAGGTGCATTTCTTTTAATACCGGCTATGATTTATATAATAAGAGTACCTATAAAAGTTGTGCGTGGAACTTCATTATTAGTTGTTGTGTTTACTATGACTTTTGCAACTTTTTTCCACTCAATAGCCAATCGTAACATAGATCTAATCCTAATTATTTTATTAATGACAGGTTCAGTCATTGGAGTTCAAATAGGAACCAGAATCTCAAACAAACTAAGAAATGAAGAATTAAAATTTCTTATGTCGATACTTATTATTATGTTTGGATTAAAATTTGGTAAATCTTTATTTTTAGGAGAAAAAAAAATCAGATTTTTAAGGAAAATAGAAATTGATAACCAGTTTGTTGCTTTAAATAAATTTATAACTAATTTTTTATATCAACATAAAATAATTTATTCGATGACAGCCATAGGGCTAGCTCTATTATTTGGATTTCTAGGTTCTTTTTTATTTAGAAAAATAAACAAAAAATGATAGTGAGTAACAATAAATGAAAATAGAGAAAAAAAAATTAGCGATAATTTTGGGATATCTTGGGCTTATTCCTTTTTACGCTCTAACCATTTTTTATTTTTTATCAAATTTTAATGATTACGTTGTTGAAGTGCACTTATTTTATTCCAATATTATCTTAGCTTTTATTTGCGGGAGCCAATGGAGCAAAATACTTAATAGCAACCTACCTAATTCTAACTTAATATTAACTGCTAGTGTTACCATTCCAATGGCAGCCTTTGTTTTGGATTTTTTTTCCAATCAAAATATAAATATTGTTTTTTATATAATCGCATTCTTTGCAGTAAATCTTATTGATTCAAAAATCTTTAAAGAAACGACTAATCTCTGGTACGCAACTCTGAGAAAAAGATTAACTTTTTTAGTAATTTTAAGTCAGGTGATTAATTTATTTGCAATCAACGCCTATCGCTTCTTTTAAAGAAGAAAAACCATCTTTTTTTAACAATTCAGCTAACTCTTGTTTAATAGAGGTTACAACAAAAGGTCCCTTAAAAACTAGCCCTGTATATAACTGTAATAAAGAAGCTCCTGATCTAATTCTTTCATAAGCTGTAGCTCCTGAATTAATTCCACCAACCCCTATTAATGGAATATTTTTCCCAACTTTTTTAAAAAATTTTTTAATAATCAGGTTAGATGTGTTTTTTATTGGCACTCCCGATAGCCCTCCTTGTTCTGTCTTTTTTTGATTTATTAAATTTTCTCTTAAACTCACTGATGTGTTAGTCAAAACCAAACCATCTAAATTAAATTCTAAAATATTACTACAGATTGCGTCGATATCTGTTTCGTTTATGTCGGGTGATATTTTTAAAACAACTGGAGTTTTGCTATTAATTTGTTTTTTTATATTTGATATTTCTCTTAAAAGATTTTTTAGATTCTCTTGTTGATGAAAATTTCTTAAATTTTCAGTGTTAGGTGAAGAAATATTTATGCATATATAACTGCATAAATTATGAAGATTTTTAAAACACTCTACATAATCATCTATACGCGAAACGCTATCTTTGTTTGGACCGATATTAATCCCTAAAATTCCATTTGATTTTTTAATTTCAATTCTATTTTTAACTCTGACTAATCCTTGGCTTGGAAATCCAAGTCGATTAATAATTGCCTCATCTTCTATTAATCTAAATACTCTAGGTTTCGGGTTTCCTTCCTGAGGTTTTGGCGTGATTGTGCCAACTTCTGCAAAACCAAAACCCAAGGCAAACATTTTGTCATACACATCAGCATTTTTATCAAAACCTGCTGCTAGACCAATAGGGTTTGAAAACTCTTTTCCAAAAATATTAATTTTTAAAATTTCATCATCTTTTGATGGAAAGATTGGTATATAAAGATTTTTTAAAAATTGAATTGCTAGAGAATGGGCTAATTCAGGATCAAGCTTATTAATAAAACTATTAATAAATTGATAATTCATTTTTGTATTTAATCACTAATAGACTTATTAATTAAGTTTACTGTTTCTTTAATACCATAAAAACTTATAAAAGATCCCATTCTAGGCCCTTGTTCATCACCAAAAAGCACTTCATAGATCATTTTAAACCACTCTCTTAATCTTTCTTTTGAATAGTGAACTTTACCAACGGAATAAACGATCGTCTGCATTTCTTCAGGCGTCATAGTTAGTGTCATTTTAGATATTTGTTCTGAAAGGTCTTGTAGCGCTTTTTTCTCACTCTCGTCTGGTTTTCTAAATTTTTTATTAATTTTTACAACATCATTAAAATAATTAATTG
>JBAXVU010000032.1:0-7094 GCA_037128905.1 Pseudomonadota bacterium
AAAGCTTCTTTTAAATTTTTTTGCCAAACTTCCCAGTGAGGTGAATTTTTTTCTAAACAAAAAACACCGATATTTAAATGAGGTTTTAAAGCTACTTCTCTTGCTATTTTATTTGAAAATCCTGAACTCCTAGCGTGCTTATAATTTTGCGATCTAACAAATGCAATATTGGAAAATATCCAATCCGCTCTTAAAACTCTACCGTAAGATCTGTCTGCTGAAGATGAAATTGAAAGCGTATTATTGTCACTACCTTTAAAATACATTTCTAAACAGTTCCAATCATTTACCCATGCATCTGCATCAATCCATAAATACTTTTCAAAACCTGGAAAATAATCTGGTAAAAAAGCTCTGGACACTTGACTTTTTAGCCATTCTCTTCCCCGTACTTTATATTCAGGAACTTCGATGTCCCATTCTGCCTTAACAATTTTATGTACTTTATTTTCTAAAATTTTTATTTGATTAGTCTCAAGTCCCGCATCTAAAATACAAATTTTGACTTCTCTGCTTTCTTTAAATCTCAGAATTGAATCAACTAATTCATTTAATAATTCGAAATATTTAGAATCAGCTAGAGATACGATAGCTCTATTACTCATATAAAATCTTCAGAAATAAGGCTTTTTGTCTCTTTTGAAGATCTTTTTTTTATAGTTTTAAAATGGACAAAGCTAACTGGAATTAGAAATATATAAAAGGCTCCAGTTACTAAAAGTGTATTAAATGGATAATTTATTAAAAAACCAAAATAAACTGCGATTAATAATAATAAAAATATTAAAAATGGTCTACCAACCTTAATTCCTTTTAAAGAATATGTTGGGATTTTACTAACCATTAAAAAAGTAGAAGCCATAATAAAAATTATAGCTAATTTTTTATAATTATATGCAGAATTAAAATCACTTAGAGATAAAATTAATGGCAGTAATAAAATTCCAGCTCCTGCTGGAGATGGTACTCCCGTAAAGAAATTTTCTTTCCATTTTTCATTACTAGTTCTTATATTTAAATTAAATCTAGCCAATCTTAGGCAGCATGCTACTGAATGAAATAAAACTAATAACCAGCCAATATTTCCTAAATCCTTTAATATCCAAATATAAACCGTGATTGCTGGAGCAACTCCAAAATTAATAAAATCAATTAAAGAATCTAACTCAGCTCCAAATTTAGAAGTTCCTTTTATTAATCTTGCAATTCTTCCATCCATAGTATCGACAATTGAAGCTATGGTAATAGCTATAACCGCATATTCAAATTGAGAATTTAAAGAAAATTTAATTGAACTGAGTCCAACGCACAAACCTAAGATGCTAATAACGCTTGGAACTACATATCTAGGATGAATCATTTTAAAAAAATTATAACTTAAATTTTTGCAAGTAGACTTTCTCCTGCAACTACTGTTTGGCCTTCTCTTACTAATAACTTGTAATCATTGTCGAAATATAAATCTACTCTACTTCCAAATCTTATTATGCCAATTCTGTCTCCTTGATTTAAACTTTGACCTTGTTTAACTTCACATATAATTCTTCGGGCTACCAAACCTGCAATCTGAACAATTGCAAAATTTTTTCCTGAACTGTTTGAATATTTTATTAAATTTCTTTCATTATCTTCACTGGCTTTATCTAAAGAAGCGTCAATAAATTTTCCTGGCTTATAAAATATTTCATCTATTTTTCCAGCAACAGGAACTCTATTAACATGACAGTTAAAAACATTCATGAATACGCTTACTCTTTGATATTCATTATTTTCCATATTAAGTTCTTTTGGTCCTCTAACGGTAGAAATTAAACTTACAATTCCATCTGCTGGACTAACTAAATAATTATCGTCGTTAATTGGGTATCTCTCTGGATCTCTAAAAAAATAATACACCCATACCGTAAGTACAAACCCAACGATACCTAAAGCTTTATTAATTAACATTAGTAACATGGTAATTATTACAGCTATGGCTAACATCCTGTAGCCTTCTCTATGCAATGGTGGAAAAATAATATCTAACATAATTATTTAATTAGTTAAAAACATACTATATAAAAATATTTTTTATTAATATCAAAAAAAACTATGTCCAAAATTAAAGTAAAAAATCCTGTTGTTGAGCTTGATGGCGATGAAATGACAAGGATAATTTGGGATTTTATCAAACAAAAACTTATTCTTCCCTATCTTGATATAGATCTTAAATATTTTGATTTAGGCATGGAAAGCCGAGATAAAACCAACGATCAAATTACAATTGATTCTGCTAACGCTATTAAAAAATATGGTGTCGGCGTGAAGTGCGCAACTATTACCCCCGATGAAGAGCGAGTAAAAGAATTTAATCTTAAAAAAATGTGGAAGTCTCCAAATGGAACTATCAGAAATATATTGGGTGGAACTATATTTCGAGAGCCTATTATCTGTAAAAATATTCCAAAATTAGTTCCTTCTTGGACAGATCCTATAGTTATTGGAAGACACTCGTTCGGTGACCAATACAAAGCTACTGATTTTAAAATTCCTGGAAAAGGAAAACTTAAAATTCAATGGACTTCAGAAGATGGCAAACAACAAATTGAACATGAAGTTTTCAATTTTACAAGTCCAGGCGTTGCACTTGCAATGTATAATCTTGATGACTCAATAAGAGATTTTGCAAGAGCATGTATGAATTATGGAATTTTAAGAAAATGGCCCGTCTATCTATCAACAAAAAATACAATTTTAAAAGCTTATGACGGTAGATTTAAAGATTTATTCCAAGAAGTTTTTGAAAAAGAATTTAAAAATAAATTTGATGAAATTGGAATTACTTACGAACATCGATTAATAGATGACATGGTTGCTTGCGCTATGAAGTGGAGTGGTAAGTATGTATGGGCCTGCAAAAACTATGATGGTGACGTTCAGTCAGACACTGTAGCT
Organism: Pseudomonadota bacterium; assembly: GCA_037128905.1. Taxonomy (GTDB): domain Bacteria; phylum Pseudomonadota; class Alphaproteobacteria; order Pelagibacterales; family Pelagibacteraceae; genus Fontibacterium. The sequence goes on from JBAXVU010000032.1 coordinate 2,935, forward strand.
CAAGGTTTTGGTTCTTTAGGATTAATGACTAGCGTGTTAATGACGCCTGATGGAAAAACTGTTGAAGCGGAAGCAGCTCATGGAACTGTAACAAGACATTACCGTGAACATCAAAAAGGGAAACAAACTTCTACTAACCCTATCGCGTCAATATTTGCATGGACTAGAGGATTGGCTCATAGAGGAAAATTAGATGCAAACAATGATTTAATAAAATTTTCTAATACTTTAGAAAAAGTCTGTGTTGCGAGTGTAGAAAAAGGATATATGACGAAAGATTTATCTATTTTGATTAATAAAGATGCGAAATATCAAACTACTACGGAATTTTTAGAGACAATAAACTCTAATCTTAAGAAAGAATTAAATTAATTAATTTTTTTTAAAATTTCTTCAAAAGAAAAATTTATTTTAGAGCTATCTGATCCGCCGCTTGCTTGAGCAAAATCTTTTCTGCCCCCGCCTCCTTTTCCTCCTAAAATTATTCCAACTTCTTTAGCTATTTTAGAAGCATCATATTCATTAATTAAATCATTAGTAACTCCGACTGCAATAGTTACCTTTCCTTCATTTAAACAATATAAAATAATGATTTTTTTATTTAGCTGTTTCTTTTGTTCCTCGATAAAACTCTGAATTCTTTTAACTGGGTAATCTATTAATTTTTGAAATCTGATACTTATTTTATTATGATCAATATCTTTAAATATATTTTTATCTTTATCTAATAAGATTTGTTTAACCTCTAAATCTTCTAAAACTTTTTTTAAAATAGCAATTCTAGCTAAAGGTTCGCTCTCTTTAATCTCTTTGTTATCACCCCCCAAATCTTTTATTTTTTTCTCTAATTCATTAACTTGATTTAACTTGCTTTGATTCATTTCTTCTTGTTCGCGACCTCTATTTTTTAAATAATCATTCAACTGGACATCTCTTAACGCCTCTACTCTTCTTATTCCCGCAGCAACAGGTGACTGTCCTATAACTGAGAATTTTCCAATCTCAGAAGTGTTTTTGACGTGAGTTCCTCCGCACAATTCAATAGAAAAAGGCTTATTGCCATCCATTCCCATTGTTAACACTCTGACCTCTTCTCCATATTTTTCACCAAACAATGCTAAAGCACCTTCTGAGACTGCAGCTTTTGGCGTCATAAGGCGCGTTTGGACATCTGATTTTTGTTGTACGATTTGGTTTACGCAATCGTTAATTTTCGAGATTTCTTGATCTGAAATAGGTTTGTTATGACTAAAATCAAATCTCAGTCTGTCCGGTCCAACATATGAACCCTTTTGAGTAACATGATTTCCTAGAGTTTTTCTTAAAGCCTCATGAAGTAAATGCGTTGCCGAATGATAAGCTCTTATATTCTGTCTTTTAATTATATCGATCTTAAGATCAGCTTGGTCACCTTTTTTAACAACTCCTGAGATAATTTTTCCATAATGAATATAAAGATCACCAAACATTTTTTTTGTATCAGTTACTTCAAATTTAAAATTACTATTATAAATATAACCTTTGTCTCCTACCTGTCCTCCGGACTCTCCATAAAATGGTGTTTGATTTAAAATAATTGCTACTTCAGAATTTTCTTTTGAACTATCTATTTCTTTGTCATTGTTAACTATCGATAAAATGACCCCTTGCGAAGCATCTGAATTGTATCCTAAGAATTCTGTTGAGCCATATTTTTCTTTAAGCTCAAACCATATTTTTGATGTTTTGTCAGATCCAGATCCTTTCCAAGAAGCTCGTGCAATTTTTTTACTCTCTAGCATCAAGTGATTAAATTGATCTTCATCAACAATAATTTTTTTATCTTTTAAAAAATCCTGTGTAAGATCCAACGGGAATCCATATGTGTCATATAATTTAAAAGCTACTTCTCCTGGAAGCTTATTGTTTTTTACGCTAGTAATTTCTCCATTCAATATTTTCATTCCAGTCTTTAGCATTAAAGAAAATCTTTCTTCTTCTAATTTTAAATTTTCAGTTATTAAAGAATCTGCTCTTTTGAGCTCAGGATATTCAGAGCTCATTTCTGAAACAAGTGTTGGTAATATTTTATAAAGAATTGGTAAATCAGAACCTAAAGTAAAAGCATGTCTCATAGCTCTACGCATTATTCTTCTTAGGACATAACCCCTTCCTTCATTCGAAGGTAGCACTCCATCTGCTATTAAAAAAGCGGTTGCTCTAAGATGGTCCGCTATAACTCTATAACTTGATATATTTTTTTCTGAAATTTTTACTTTAATAAAATCTTCTGCTGATTTGATTATATTTTTAAATAAATCTATTTGATAATTGTCATGAGTGCCCTGAAGTACGGCTGTAATTCTTTCAAGACCCATTCCTGTATCTACTGAAGGTCTTGGTAAATTTATTCTCTTATCTTTTGAAACTTGTTCAAATTGCATGAATACCAAATTCCAAATTTCTACAAATCTATTTCCATCCTGATCTGGTGAACCAGGAGGTCCTCCTTTAAGATGATCTCCGTGATCGTAAAAAATTTCTGAGCAAGGTCCACAAGGTCCTGTATCTCCCATAGACCAAAAATTATCGTTTGTTTTAATTCGTATTATTTTATTGTCATGCAAACCTGATATTTTTTTCCAAAAATTAAATGCCTCATCATCATCATGAAAAACTGTTACTGTTAGCTTGTCTTTTGATATTTTATATTCTTTGGTAATTAACTCCCAAGCATATTGTATTGCAGATTCTTTGAAGTAATCTCCAAATGAAAAGTTTCCTAACATTTCAAAAAAAGTATGGTGTCTTGGTGTGTAACCTACATTTTCTAAATCATTATGCTTTCCTCCTGCTCTTACGCATTTTTGAGAAGTAGTTGCTCTTTTAAAAGGTAGTTTTTCTAAACCTGTAAAAACATTTTTAAATTGAACCATTCCTGAATTAGTAAACATTAATGTTGGATCGTTTTGAGGAACTAAAGGACTAGAATCTACTACCTGATGTGAGTTTTTTGAAAAAAAACTCTTAAATGTACTTCTGCATTCAGTAAGTGTTTTTGTACCCATTACTTATAGATACAACTTTTTTTATATATGTCTAGAATGGTAAAGGCGCCTTTAAAGGCGCCTTTAATTAACGTATTGGGAATTTTAAAGTTTATTAAGCTTACTTTTCTTCAGGCGTCTTTTCTTCTTCTACTGAATGATCGCTTAATTTTTCTGAAATTAATTTAGCATTTGTTCTAACTGCCATTTCAATTTCAGCTGCAATTTTCGGATTTAGTTTAAGGTATTGTCTGGCATTATCTCTACCTTGGCCAATTTTTTCACCTTTATAAGCGTACCATGCTCCTGCTTTTTCAATGATATTTGCTTTAGCAGCAAGGTCTACTAATTCTCCCATTTTGCTAATGCCTTCTCCGTACATAATATCAAACTCCACAACTTTGAATGGAGGGGCTACTTTGTTTTTTACAACTTTTACTCTTGTTTGATTTCCTATTATCTCTTCTTTGTCTTTAATGGCTCCTATTCTTCTGATGTCTAATCTAACAGATGAATAAAATTTAAGAGCATTTCCTCCAGCTGTTGTTTCTGGACTACCAAACATAACTCCTATTTTCATTCTTATTTGATTTATAAAAATAATCATGGTGTTTGTTTTCGAAACTGATCCAGTTAATTTTCTTAAAGCCTGGCTCATTAGTCTTGCTTGTAAGCCCATATGATGATCTCCCATTTCACCCTCTAACTCTGCTCTTGGGGTCAAAGCCGCTACAGAATCCACAACTAAAACAGATATAGATCCAGATCTTACTAAAGTGTCAGCAATCTCAAGTGCTTGCTCACCTGTATCAGGCTGCGAAATTAATAGTTCAGTTGTGTTAACTCCTAATTTTTTTGCATAAACAGGATCAAGTGCATGTTCGGCATCAATAAATGCACAAATTCCACCTTTTTTTTGTGCTTCTGCAATAACTTGCAATGACAACGTTGTTTTGCCTGATGACTCTGGCCCGTAAATTTCTATAATTCTGCTTTTTGGAAGACCTCCAATGCCAAGGGCAAGATCCAACCCTAAAGATCCTGTGGATATAGACTCTATATCAAGAACTCGTGATTGCCCTAATCTCATTACAGAACCTTTTCCGTAATTCTGATCTATTTGACTTATCGCAG
>JBAXVU010000033.1:0-6771 GCA_037128905.1 Pseudomonadota bacterium
TAGCAAAAGCTTTAAAATTGGATTTTAATCATTGTTTTGTAAATTTAAAAAAACCTTGGAGATATCTTCCTATAAATCTAGTGCCTGTTAAAAAATCCGTTATTGACGGAAAGATTCCAGATCTTGTAGAGAATCAGGTGTTAATTTCTTGTGGGAAAAATAGTGTTATTTCTTCTTTATTTTTAAAAAGAAATAATAAGAATTTATTTAATATTCATATTCAAAATCCTAAAGTAAATTTTTCAAATTTTGATTTAATTGTTGCCCCAGAGCATGATCAAATAAAAGGCGATAATGTATTAAGTACATTTGGCGCTCTTCATTATATTGAAAAAAAGGATGTAGATAATAGCGTTAATTTTTTTTCAAAATATAATTTATCCGAGAATAATAAAATCGTTACTTTAGTCTTGGGCGGTCCTAATAGATATTACGATTTTAATGAAATTGATCTTGGGAATATTTTTTTATCTATAAAAGATAATTTTTTAAACAAAGGTTTTAAATTAATTATTATTAAATCAAGAAGAACCCCAGATAATATTATCGATTTTGCTAGAAAGTTTTTTTTGGATTCGGCGGTCATTATTGATTTCGTTAGCAAAGAAGCTTATTTGTCAGCTCTTAAATTATCCAAAATAATTATTGTAACTTGCGATTCTACTTCAATGATTTCCGAGTGTGCGATCACACAAAAGCCAATATTTGTAGCTAAAATGAAAGCTAAGAGAAGAAATACTAGATTCGAGTACTTTCTTAATAGTTTTAGAGAAAAAGGAATTGTTAGATTTTTAGGAGAAAACCCAGATTATTGGAGCTATCCAATACTAGATGAGACAAATCGAATTGCGAAAATAATAAAAGAAAGGTTAAATTAACATTAATGAGTTTTTTAAAATCTTTTCAGAATAATTCAGTTCATTCAAGTTATCCTTTTGATCATTGGGAATTAACAGAGCCTCTAACTAATGAACAAATAAAAGAAATTTGCGGAGCAAAAGTTCCTGAAGTTAAAGTGGATTTTGATGGTACTAGAGCTGTAGATGGAGGTGCCGGAACATACAGATCAGGCGATCCTACAGGTGGCAAAGCGGGAAAGATAAGAGAATTTGTTACAAAAGATAATTATAAAGATTATCCACATTTAAAAAAATTTATTGATGAATTATGCAAGATGGAGACTGCCAAATTTATTGGTTCAAAAATTAAAAAAGATTTGAGCAAAGCTTATGTGCGCGTTGAGATTATTGCGGATAGAGTTGGTTTTTGGCTTAAGCCACATTGCGATATTAAAGAAAAATTAATGTCATGCCTATTATTTGCAAATCCAGATAATTATGAATCGGAAGAATTAGGAACTGATTTTTATGATAAAAATTTAAAATTAGTAAAAACTGTTCCATATAAAAATAATTATGGATATGCTTTCACAAGCGGTCCTGATACTTGGCACGGATTAGAGAAGAAAACTATTAAAAGAGACAGAAGATGTCTTCAGGTAAATTATGTAACTTTCGAGACTGATTGGAAAGTTAATTAATTTATATCCTGCAAAGCAAGAACTTCAAATTTGGAATTTTTTAAAGACTTAATGGCTTCAGTAATTGCGTTCGCTCCAGCAATAGTTGTGTAGTAAAGAGTTCCGCTAGTAAGCGCCGCTCTTCTAAGAGAAAAAGAATCCTTTATAGACTGCTTCCCTTGAGATGTATTTATAACTAATGAGATTTTCTTTTCATTCAGAGAATCTTCTATATGAGGTTTGCCCTCTAATACCTTATTAATTTTTTTACAGTCAACTCCTGATGCATTTAAGAAATCAGAAGTTCCTGATGTCCCAAGTATATCAAATCCTAGCTTTTTAAGTTCTTGTGCAATTTTTAAAATATATTTTCTGTCATCTTTTTTTACGGACAAGAAAGCAACACCCGATTTTGGAATTGTATTTCCAGTTGCAAACTGGCTTTTTGCAAAAGCTAGTCCAAATGATTTATCAATCCCCATAACTTCTCCAGTAGATTTCATTTCAGGTCCTAATAAAGTGTCTACATTTGGAAATTTATTAAAAGGAAATACAGCTTCTTTCACTGAATATAATTTATGATTTTTTTTACTTAAATTTAGATCTTTTAATTTTAAGCCAGACATTACTTTTGTTGCAATTTTTGCAACAGGAACTCCGATTGATTTAGCAACAAATGGTACCGTTCTGCTAGCTCTTGGATTTACTTCTAAAACATAAACTTGCTCACCTTTTACTGCAAATTGAATATTAAGTAGGCCCAAAACTTTTAAACCAAAAGCAATTTTCTTTGTCTGATTTGATATTTCATCAATAACATTTTGTTTTAATGAATAAGGAGGAATACAGCACGCAGAATCTCCAGAATGGATACCAGCTTCTTCAATGTGCTCCATGATGCCTGCAATAAAAACATCTTTGCCATCACAAATAGCATCAACATCAACCTCAATCGCATCATTAATAAATCTATCTATTAACACAGGTTCTTTACCTGAAACTTTTACAGCTTCTTTTATATATTTTTTAAGATGATCTTCGTCATATACAATTTCCATGGCTCTACCACCCAGGACATAGGAAGGTCTAATGACAATTGGGAAATTTATTTCTTTTGCAATTTGAATTGCTTCAGCTTCAGATCTTGCAAGACCACTTTCCGCTTGCAGAAGAGATTCTTTAATTACAAAATTTTTAAATTTTTCTCTATCTTCAGCAAGATCAATGGACTCAAGTTGCGTTCCTAATATTGGGATTTTATTTTCATCAATAAATTTTGCAAGTTTTAACGGAGTTTGGCCACCAAACTGAACTATGACACCAGCAAGAGAACCATTGCTTTTCTCTTTATTAATAATTTCGATTACATGTTCTTCAGTTAAAGGCTCAAAATATAATCTGTCACTAGTATCGTAGTCGGTAGATACGGTTTCAGGATTACAATTAATCATGATGGTTTCATAATTAATTTCTTTTAGGGCATAACTTGCCTGACAACAGCAATAATCGAACTCTACTCCTTGTCCTATCCTATTTGGACCGCTACCTAAAATGATAACTTTCTTTTTATTTGTTGGTTCAGATTCGCAAGCACTTGGATCGCTACTTCCATAAGTAGAATACATATAAGGAGTTTTAGATTCAAATTCTCCTGCACAAGTATCAATTTTTTTGTATATAGGATGAATTTTGAATTTATTTCTAGCAGATCTTACTTCTTTGCTTTTTAAATTGAGAATTTTTGCAATCTTTTTATCTGAAAATCCTATTGATTTAATATATTGAAGTTTTTGCTTATTATTTAAAACATCTTCAGTCTTAATTTGATTTTCTACAATTACTAACTCCTGAATTTGTTCTAAGAACCACTTATCAATTTTTGTCATTTCATATATTTCATCTAGCTTTAAATCTCTTCTAAAAGCCTCAGCTACATAAAGTATTTTGTTAGGAGTTCTTTCTATGAGTTTCTTTTTTAAATCCTGAGCATTTATTTCTTCATTCATATCAAAACCATCAAATCCAATTTCTAATGAACCTAATGCTTTTTGGACGGATTCTTTGAAGTTTCCGCCAATAGACATGACTTCACCAACAGACTTCATGGCAGTTCCTAATATTGCTTCGGTATTTTTAAATTTTTCAAATGCAAATCTTGGAATTTTAGTTACCACATAGTCAATAGTTGGCTCGAAAGAGGCGGGTGTTGTGCCCGTGATTTCATTTTTTAATTCATCTAAAGTGTAACCAACAGCAAGTTTAGCAGCCACTTTTGCTATTGGAAAACCAGTTGCTTTTGATGCTAAGGCAGAAGATCTAGAAACTCTAGGATTCATCTCAATGATAATCATTCTTCCATTTTTTGGATTTATTGCGAATTGAACGTTAGATCCACCAGTTTCAACTCCAATTTTTCTAATACATTTAAAAGAAGCATCTCTCATAATTTGATATTCTTTATCAGTTAGAGTTAATGCTGGAGCAACTGTAATAGAGTCGCCAGTATGAATTCCCATTGGATCCACATTTTCAATTGAACAGATAATTATACAGTTATCATTTTTGTCTCTAACGACTTCCATTTCAAACTCTTTCCATCCCAATAAAGACTCTTCAATTAGAACTTCTTTTGTTGGAGAAAGATCAAGACCGTTTGCTATAATTTTTAAATATTCTTCTTCAGTATGCGCAATTCCACCACCAGAACCTCCAAGAGTAAACGAGGGTCTAATAATTGCAGGAAGGCCAATTGATTTTAAACTTTTTTTTGCATCCTCCATTGATCTACAAATTAATGACTTTGCGCATTCGAGACCAATATCCGTCATATTTTTTTTAAATTTTTCTCTATCCTCAGCATTTTCTATGGCTTCAGAATTTGCTCCTATTAATTCAATATTATATTTTTTTAATATGCCTTCTTTCTTTAGTGCCATAGCAGCATTAAGAGCTGTTTGACCTCCCATGGTTGGTAAAATTGCATCTGGTTTTTCTTTCTTAATGATTTCTTCTATAATTTCAGTTGTGATAGGTTCAATGTAAGTTTTGTCCGCAACATCGGGGTCCGTCATGATAGTTGCTGGATTTGAATTGATTAAAATAATTCTATAACCATCGGCTCTTAGAGCTTTGCAAGCTTGTGTTCCCGAATAGTCAAATTCGCAGGCTTGTCCGATTATAATTGGGCCTGCACCAATAACTAAAATTGATTTTATGTCATTTCTTTTAGGCATTAATTTTATTTTTTTCTATTAGGTTAATAAAATCTTTAAACAGGTAATTGCTATCATGCGGTCCAGGAGATGATTCCGGATGATATTGCACAGAAAACACAGGTTTAGTTTTTGATTTTATTCCTTCAACGGAAGTATCAAAAAGAGAAATATGCGTTACCTCGACATCTTTAGGAATACTATCTTTTGTAACTTCAAAACCGTGATTTTGACTTGTGATTTCTACTTTATTATTTGTTAGATTTTTAACAGGATGATTTGCGCCTCTATGACCTTGGTGCATTCTCTTTGTTTTTGCACCCAAACTTAAAGCTAGCAATTGGTGCCCCAAACATATTCCAAACACAGGTGTATTAGAGGATATTATTTCTTGAATTATTTTGATTGCATATTTTCCAGTAACATCAGGATCTCCAGGTCCATTAGATAAAAAAACACCATCTGGCTTTAAATTTAATATATCTTTAGAAGAAGTAGTTGATGGAACGACAGTTACTTTGCATCCTAATTCAGAAAAATTTCTTAAAATATTTGTCTTAATTCCATAATCGATTGCAACAATATTATATTTATTATTTTTTTGAATTTCATATCCCTTTGCATTCCATAATTTATTACCAACCCATTGATAAGTGGTTTTGCACGTAACTTCTCTTGTAAGATCTGCATTTTCTAAACTTGGTAATTTTTTTGTAATTTCTAATAATTCTTGAGAATTGTATTTGCCATTCTGTTCAAAAGCGATCGTTGCTTTTTTTGCACCAAATTTTCTTATTTTTAAAGTAAGTTTTCTAGTATCAACACCGTAGATTGCCGTTATTTTATTTTTTTTTAACCACTGATCTAGATTTTCTAAAGCTCTATAATTAGAAGAGTGAGATACCTCGGCGCTAAATATTGCACCCTTCACCCAAGTCCTGTCACACTCTAAATCTTCATTATTTGCCCCAACATTTCCGATGTGAGGGAAAGTAAAGTTTATAATCTGACCGGAGTAAGAAGGGTCAGTTAATATTTCTTGGTAACCAGTTATTGAGGTATTAAAACATATTTCACCAGAAGAAACACCGTGAAAACCAATTCCAAATCCATGGAACTCCTCTCCATCTTCAAGAATTAAAATAGCATTAGTATTAATAGAATCTTTTATTTTGTATTTATTTTCTAAATTAGTTTCTTTAGACAAATACAACCCATGAGTTAACAGCTTTTAAGTTATTTAAAAGTTGGCGAACATTATGAAAAAGTTAATCGCCAGTCAAGTTGGTAATATTTTCTTTTTAGCAGTTGGATTATAGAGTAATTTAAAACTTATGAATTTATTAGATAGAGTAAATGCTCAATTAAAAGAATCAGTACTCAAACAAGATAAAGATAAAGTTCTTACATTAAGACTTATTGTTTCCTCATTAAAAGATAAAGAGATTGAAAAAAGAGGAACAAAAGAATCGTCTATTAAAGACGAAGACGTTATTGCTGTTCTTAACAAGATGTTAAAACAAAGAAGGGAATCGTTAGATATTTACCAAAAAGCCTCTAGAACTGACTTGTCTGATAAAGAACAAAAAGAAATAGATATCATTCAAGAATTTCTTCCAAAGCAGTTAGATGATAGCGAAACTAAAAAAGCTTGCGAAATTGCAGTTAAAGATTCTGGCGCAACCTCAATTAAAGACATGGGAAAGGCAATGGCGATTCTTAAATCTAAATATTCAGGCAGTATAGATTTTTCAAAAGCAGGAGCGTTACTAAAAGAGCTATTAAGTAAATGAAATTTCCAAAAGAGTATCTAGAAGAAATCAAACAGAGGATAAAAGTATCCGATGTAGTAGGCGCTTCAGTACAATTAAAGAGAAGAGGTAGAGAATTTGTTGGGCTTTCTCCATTTACTAAAGAAAAAACTCCTTCATTTACTGTTAATGATGAAAAAGGTTTTTATCATTGTTTTAGTACTGGAGAGCATGGAAACGTTTTTGATTTTTTAGTTAAAATAGAAAAATTGAATTTTGGTGATGCAGT